>JAISWP010000205.1 GCA_031271065.1 Synergistaceae bacterium | reverse complement strand
GCTCATGTTCTCGCTGCCGAACCCCTTCGGCGCGACCGTTATTTTGAGCCTGTTGCCGGGAACCATGTCGAAGTATATGACCGCGGGGGTGTTGTCCCCGGTGTTCACCCTGTCCACAGGGTCCGCCACCACCGAAGCGCGGAGATAACCCTCGCTGTAACCGCGCCGGACCCCCTCGTTTATCGCGTCGCGGATGGAACCGCCGGTGATCCTGACGTCCTGCCCGATCTCCGCGAACACCACGGCCATTCCCGTGTCCTGACAGAGCGGAAGTTCTCCCTCCGCGGCTATCTCGGCATTTTCTATGATCTGGCCCAGGATGTCCCGGGAAACCTCGTTTTCCTCAGCCTCGGCCCCGGCCGCGAGAGCCTCCCTTATGTCCTCGCTGATGATGTAATTCGCCTCTATGCAGAGCGCCTGTACGGCCTCTATCACCTGGCGGGCGTCTATTTCCCTCACAGCATTCTCCTCCTCCCCCCAGAAGGGCTCGCCGTCCTGAGCGGGTACAACGACCGACGGGTCGTCAAATTCCATCTCGTCAAAATCCATGTCGAATTCCGTGTCGTCCCCCGGGTCAACCTCGGGTTCGTCCCCGGGCCAGGCGTCCTTCTCCCTCGGAACTACCGGCGTGTAGTCCACCGATTCAGCGCCCTCCCTCACGTCCAAAGACACGTCCTCCGACGCGGGATCGGGACCTGAAACCACACGGGACGGGTCTGTGGCCGGAATATCCAGCGAGACGCCCCGTTCGATCGCGTCGAGCTGAGAAGCGACCTTGACCGCGCCTCCGCTGAACACCGTGCTGAAACCCGCTTCGATCAGAAACGCCGAGCTGTAGGCCACGTCCTCCGCGGCAGGGGCTCCCATCACCACGGACACCAGACGGATATCCCCGCTTTTGGCGGTGGTGATCAGGTTGTGCTTCGAAGCGCTGGTCCATCCGGTCTTGAGTCCGTCCACAATCTCCGGGAACATTCTCAGCATCGGATTTTTGTTGGTGCTGGTCTTTCCCCCGTAGGTTATCTGGGGCGTCTTATGGTAGCGCTCCAAGACCTCGGGGTAGGTATTGATGTAGCTTTTCGACAGGGTCAGCATATCCCGGGCCGTGGTCACCTGACCGCCGGAGGGCAGGCCGTTGGGATTTTTGAACACTGTCCTGCTCATTCCAAGTTCCTCCGCTTTGGCGTTCATCATCTCCCTGAACGCCTCCACGGACCCGCCTATGTGCTCGGCCACAGCCACGGCCGCGTCGTTTCCGGAGGCCACGGCCGTTCCCTCCATCAATCCGTCGAGCGTCACCACGTCCCCGGCGGTGAGATTCATCCTCGCCCCCGGCTGGGAGGCGGCTCTTCTGCTCACCTTCACGTCGTCGGACAGCGACGCCCTGCCGCCGGCTACGGCGTCCATCGCCAGATGCAGGGTCATTATTTTGGCGAGCGAAGCCGGAGGTATCCTCACGTCCTCGCTCTGGACGTAGAGCACGCTCTCCGACTTCAGGTTCATGAGTATCGCGCCGCCCGCCTCCAATCTCGCGGCGTGCGCCGAGGACGAATAAAGCGCCGCTGCCGCGGACACGGCGGCAATCAGCGCCGCGCGGAAATATCGCACTGAGGGCACCCCCAGCGGGCGTCTTTTTTAAATAAACGCGGCGAGCTGCCTCAGCGCGCCGCGCTATCCGAAATCTACAATACGACGCCCGGTATGATCATATCAGGAACGGCTTCTCCTGCGCAGATACGACGGGGTATCGAGAGGAGAGTCCATGGAGAAGAACGCCTCCCCCGTCTCCGCGGGCTGTCTCTGAGGCGTTTTCGCCGGTTCCGCCGGAGCGGGGACAGAAGCCGGGGACGGAGCGGACTGCGCGGCGGGGGGCGGGATATCCGGTTCCTCTCCGCCCATATCAAAACCTGTCGCTATCACGACTATCTGTACCTCGTCCTGTGAATCCCTGCCCATACTTTCGTCGCACACGTGCCCCAATATAAAGTTCGCGTCGGGATCGATCAGCGCCTCGAGCTGGGACGCGGCATCCTCTATCTCGTGGAGGCCGATGTCGGGCGCGGACGTGATGTTCAGTATGACTCCCTTGGCGCCCTTGATGGAACTCTCCATCAGCGGGCTGTCCATTGCCCGGCGCAGAGCGTCCTCGGTCCTGGTCTCCCCCATGCCTGTTCCGACTCCCATGACCGCGCCGCCGGAATGTTTCATGATGCTTCTCAGGTCGGCGAAGTCGACGTTTATCTGTCCCGGCTTCGTCACGAGGTCCGTCACTCCCTGCACCGCCTGACGCAGAACGCCGTCCGCCATAGCGAACGCCTCCTGAAGAGTGGTGGAGCGGTCGGACAGGAGCAGCCTGTCGTTGGGGACGACGATGAGGGCGTCCACTATCTTCTTGATCTTCTCTATGCCGGCGTTCGAGCAGACGGCCCTGCGATTTCCCTCGAAGGTGAAAGGACGCGTGACCACCGCCACCGTCAGTATGCCCATGTCCTTCGCGATCTCCGCGACCACCGGCAGCGCGCCCGTACCGGTCCCGCCTCCCATGCCCGCCGCCAGATAGACCATGTCGCAGTTCTTGAGGCACGCGCGGATGCTTTCCCGGGACTCCAGCGCGGCCTGCTCTCCGACCTCCGGACGGGCGCCGGCCCCGTGCCCCTTTGTGAGTTTTTCGCCTATCACAAGTTTTTCCATGGAAAGACACTTTTCAAGACAGTGCGCGTCCGTATTTATAGCGAGAAATTCGACGCCGGCAGCGCCGGACCGTATTATGTGGTCGAGGGCGTTGTTGCCTCCGCCGCCTATTCCGACGACCTTTATCCTCTCCTTGAAGGCTGCGGGCGGAGAGGGCATCACTTTACCCCTCTTCTCGTCCTGAGTGCGGGAACTTTTCACTTCGCCCAGATCGTCATCCATATAAACAAGGGCTGACGTTGCCAAAACCCAATTCCCCCTTCATGACCATTCTCTATACAGCTGATAATAGTTACTAATGATAATAGTTACTAAAATATCTTTAAGAGCGCTGCTCTTATCATAGAAAGTGCGGATGATACTGTCAAGCCCGTGTTCAATATGTCTCAAGTTGTGCTAAAGTATTCAGCGGTTATGTGACAAAAATCTGGAGGCATATTTGTGAGACTACTTTTCAAATCAGTAAACCTCGATACGATATCTCAGTACCTGGACTTCTGGAAAAAAATGCCGCAAAAATCTTCCGACTATTCTTCCGGGGTCCTGCTGTGCTGGGAGCGCGCCCTGGGCTACCAGTTCGCCTTCGACGGAAGCGAGCCTCTCGTGTGGATAAGCGGAAAACAGCCCTATGACCATTACCTGGCGCCGGTGGGACCCTGGAACGAATTTTCCGACTGGGAGGGCATCATACGCGCCCGTTTCGGGGAGCGCGCCGAGTTCCGGCTAGTCCCGGAAACCCTTGTAAATATCTGGCGCGGCCAGATGAAAGACGCCGTGGAAGCGGAGGAGAACCGGGCGAGCTGGGAATATCTGCACATGGCCGCGGACTTGGCGGAACTTTCCGGGAACAAATATATGCGGAAGCGCAACCGGGTCAACCAATTCCGCAAGCAGAACCCGTACGAGTACATAACGATAACCGAGGAGATACTGCCGAGGATAGCCGAATTCCAGCGCGAATGGTGCGAGTCGTACAGGGAGTTCAGCGGATTCGAGAGCATCGAGCGGGAGAGCGAGGGCATAATCTCCGGTATCCTGGGCAGCTGGAGCCGGCTGCCCCAGCTACTGGGAGGGGCCGTGGAGTCCATGGGCCGCATAGTCGCCTACACCATAGCGGAGCGGGCCGACGACGACATGGTGATGATACACTTTGAAAAGGCGAGCCTCAGCTACAACGCCGCGTATCAGGTAATAAACCGCGAGTTCCTGCTGCACGAGGGCGGCGCCTTCCGGATCGTCAACCGGGAAGAGGACATGGACGACCCGGGACTCCGGGACGCCAAGAACTCGTATCACCCAATGGACTTCGTCCGAAAATACACCGTGCGGATAAATTTATAGGAACCGCAGGAACCCGCAGACCCCGTATATCAGTTCATTTCGGACAATAAACGGGCGAGTTCCGCCGCGTAATAGGTTATCACCAGGTCGCACCCGGCCCGGCGGATCGACAGGTGGTACTCTAGCATCGCCCGTTCTCCGTCGAGGGCGCCCGACGAGACGGCGCACTTGAGCATCATATATTCCCCGCTCACCATATAGCCCGCCATAGGCAGCTCCGTGCGCTCCCTGAGGCGCGCGGCGATGTCCAGACACGGCCCGGCCGGTTTGACGATCAGCATATCCGCCCCCTCGTCCACGTCCATAAGCGCGTCGCGGACGATCTCGCGGGGGTTCGCGGGGGGAAGCTGGTAACCCCTCCTGTCGCCGAATTTGGGAGAACTTCCGGCGGCGTCCCGGAAGGGACCGTAGAACGCCGACGCCAGTTTCGCGGCGTAGCTCATGATCCCGACCGACTGAAGCCCGGCGCCGTCCAGGGCGCTCCGCAGAGCCCCCACCCTGCCGTCCATCATGTCGCTGGGAGCCACCATGTGCGCTCCCGCCTGCGCCTGGCTCACGGCGGCTCTAGCTAGCAGGGCCAGCGTCGCGTCGTTGTCGACGGACCCGTCGCCGCGCAGATGTCCGCAGTGTCCGTGGGACGTGTACTCGCACATGCAGGTATCGGCTATGAGAAAAAACTCCGGGTACCTCCCGCGCAGAAAACGGAGCGCCCTCTGGACCGGCTGTTCCGGGTCGAAGGCGCTGGAGCCGTCCTCGTCCTTATAGGTCGGGAGGCCGAAGAACAAAAACGCCTTCACCCCGGCCTCGGCGGCGGGTTCGACTATCTCGGGCAGACGGTCGACGCTCCAGTGGCGTACGCCGGGCATCGAGGCTATCTCCGAGGACACCCCCTCTCCCGGGCATACGAATACGGGCAGCACCAGGTGTCTTGGCTCTATCGCGACTTCCGTCAGCATACGGCGGACCGTCGCGTTCTCCCTCAGCCTTCTCATTCTCGTAACTGGAAAACGGCTCATGTCTGCACTCTCCATTCTATTTGGATAACATCTCCCGCGCCGCGCGGCAGGGCGTCTCCGCCTACCGGGGACGATCTTTCTCCCAAACTGCGGAGGCGCCTTCGCGGAAACTCTGCGGACCGCCGGTCATGGTCGCCGAGCTGTCGTCCAGGTATATCTCTTTGAAAGTTATCTTGAACGGTATCTCGCTCCATTCGATGAGCGGATTTGCGCGCTCCATGACCTGACTGACCAGAAAACCGGGCTGGCGCAGGCCTTCCACGAATATATCGGCGTCCGCTATGTACACCCCGTCGGGCTTCAGCGCGAAGGTCCCTGTGGCCTGAAGCCTCATGCGGAGGGTGAAGAGGAACGACGCGGAAAATATCCCCTCCGCCCGGAAGCCGCTTTCGCTGAACTTCACGTTCAGACCGGAGAAGCCGCGGGTCTCGTGGGCCTTGAAATACCTGTTGATGTCCTCTTCCAGGAGCACGACTTCGCCCCAGGAATAAGCTATGAGGGAGGCAAGGGCCTCGACGCCGCCGTCTTCCTCCGGCAGGTCATAGGTCCCCAGTATCGCCTCCAGTTTGAGAGTATCCAGCCGGACGCCGCTCAGGTACACGCCCCGCGCCTCCGCGTAAGCGCGGCTGTCGCTGACCGTGACGAAAAGGGACTCGGGCTCGAACTCGTCCCCAAGCCTCATCGCCAAGTGACGGGCCATCTCGTCGTCCGATACGGCCTCACAGACGCCCGGCGCCCGCAGCAGAAAGAAAAAAACCGCGAGAACCGCCGCGAGATATAAAGAGAATTTTCCCAGGCCCCCGGGCCTGGCAGCGCGTCGATCCATGTCACGCCCGCCCTCCGTGTGGGATATAATTGAATCTCCTGTTAAGTGTCGAAATATTTACCGCGAAATATAATAACGCAATGTATATTTTCGTGCAATCTCCCCGCGCGCTCGCGCCCGCGGCAGCGTATAATATGCGGCAGCGCTCAAACGGCGCGGGCTGATCTTAAAATCATAATTACAGCACCTATCCGGAGGGGAGTATCTTGAACGCACTTGGAGAGACATCGGTAAAAATTCGTGATTTCGCGGTGATGTCGCTTTTCGTATCGATAATATTCATCATGACGTTCGTTCCGCAGATCGGTTTCATCAACCTCGGATTCATAAACGCCACCATCGTCCACATACCCGTCATAATAGGCTCCGTGCTCTTGGGAGCGAGGCGGGGAGCGTGTCTTGGCGCCATGTTCGGCGCCGCGAGCCTCATCCGCAACACCGTCACCCCGAATCTGACGTCCTTCGTATTCTCACCGTTCATCGAAGTTCCCGGAACGGGGCACGGCAGTCTGCTGGCAATTTTCGTCTGCTTCGCGCCGCGCATACTGGTGGGAGTGATTCCATACTTCATAGTCAAGTCGGTTCCTCCCTCCGGAGGGAGGAAATACAGGGCGGCGGCATACTGCGCGGCGGGTATTTCAGGGTCCGCCGTCAACACGCTTTTGGTCATGCACATGATTTATTTCATGTTCAGCGGTTCATTCGCCGCCGTCAGAGGAGTGGCCCCGGAGGCGCTCTACGGCCTCATCCTGTCCGTAATAACGACCAATGGGATCCCGGAGGCCATAGCGGCCGGGATCCTGACCCCGGCCATCTGCGGGGCAGTCGAGCGTTACAGGAGCGCGTGAGACGAGGGCTGACGCGGACCTTATTCCCCGGCCTTTGTTTCGCCGGCCCCGGCCGAATCGATTATCTCCCTCATCTCGTCTCCCATCACCACTTCGTTTTCCTGAAGGGTCAGGGCTATCTTATCCAGAGCCGGCCTGCGGGTTTCCAGTATCTTCATCGCGGTGCTCTGAGCCTCCGTCACGATATCGCGTATCTCCCTGTCTATGGCGGCTGTGGTCTCCTGGGATATGTCGTCCCTGTTGGAGGACGGACTGCCGAGATAAGCCCCTTCCGGGTTGGAGTATCTCACCGGGCCCAGGGTTTTCGACATGCCGAACTCGGTCACCATCCTCCGGGCCAGCATCGAGGCCACTTCGAGATCGTTGGAGGCTCCGGTGGTGGCCGTTCCGAATACCAGCAGCTCCGCGGCGCGCCCTCCGAGCATCACGGCCATCCGCGAGCGCAGTTCGTCCTCGCCTTTGAGAAACTGGTCCTCCGTGGGAAGCTGCATCGTGTAGCCCAGTGCCCCCTTCGAGGTCGGTATTATGCTTATCTTGTGCACCGGGTCTGTTCCGGACAGAGAGCAGGCCGTCAGGGCGTGTCCCGCTTCGTGGAAGGCGACTTTCCGCCGGACCTCCGGCGAAAGGGGGGTCTTTTTCTGGAGACCGGCCACAACACGCTCTATCGCCAGGTCCAGATCCCGCATGGCCACTTTTTCCGCGCCTCTGCGGACCGCCAGCAGAGAAGCCTCGTTGATGATATTGGCCAGCTCGGCCCCGGAGAAACCGGGAGTCATCCGGGCGATGCCCTCCAGATTCCCTCCGTCCTCCAGGGGCACGCCCCTGGAGTGTATCTTCAGTATGCCCAGCCTCCCCTCCTCCGTGGGGAGCGTGATCTGCACCTGCCTGTCGAACCTGCCGGGACGGACCAGAGCCTGGTCCAGTATCTCCGGCCTGTTCGTCGCGGCCATTATGATGACGCCGGTGTTGGCCCGAAATCCGTCCATCTCCGCCAGAAGCTGGTTCAGCGTGTTCTCCCGTTCGCTGTTTCCGCTCATGGCGGCTATGCTGGAACGGGCCTGGCCTATCGCGTCTATCTCGTCTATAAAGATGATGCAGGGCGCCTTTTTCTTCGCCTGCTCGAACAGGTCGCGCACCCGCGCAGCGCCCACTCCGACGAACATCTCCACGAAGCTGGATCCCGTGAGAGAGAAAAAGGGCACTCCCGCTTCCCCGGCCGTAGCCTTGGCGAGAAGGGTCTTTCCGGTGCCTGGCGGCCCAACCAGCAGCACGCCTTTGGGCAGTTTCGCGCCCAGTCTGTTGAAGCGCTCGGGAAATTTCAGATAATCTATTATCTCCTTCAGCTCTACTTCGGCCTCGCCGACTCCTCCCACGTCCGCGAAACGGACTCCCGTCATCTCCCCCTGAATTTCCTGGGAGTTGTTCTTGCCGAAGGAGAGCACGCTGCCTCCGACCCCGGACATCCTCCTGTACATGAAATACCAGAGAAGGATCAGAGGCAGGAATGCGATGACCCAGCCCATGAGGGCGTTCAAAATCCCCTCCGTCTGCTTGACCTCGGAGAACTCGACCCCCGCGTTCATCAGACGGTCCACGATGCCAGGGTCCGCCACCCGGACCACGTTGTGGACGAACGACGGGTTGTCCTGAGGGGAGGAATCCTCTCCCTTCAATGTGAAGGCGAGTCTGTCGGTCCATATCGCCACGCTTTTCACATGCCCCTCGGAGAGGTATTTGAGGAAAGCGCTGTACGAGACCTCGCGCTCCTTCAGCATGTAAGGGCGGTATATCATGTCGTTGAATATCCACACCACGAATATCATCAGCACGAAATACGCGAGGGAAAACTGCGCGCGTTTTTTCTTGGGTTCCATACCACCATTCCTCCAATGTACGCAGAACTTCGTCAAGCAGGGCGGACATACGCCGCCCGAACCAGGTCATTTTATCCGGCCGTTCTCCGGCATCTTCACGTAAAATTCCCCGAAAAGCAAGCGGCGGACGCGGAATTTCAATCTCCTCGGGCGCTTCTCATTTCCTCCCCGATACGATCCGGGCCAGAAACAGCGCCCCCTCAAACAGCAGATAAAGCGGTACTCCCAGCATCACCTGGCTCGTGACGTCGGGCGGAGTGAATACCCCGGCGAGGAAAAAAATCAGAATTATCACATAAGGACGGGCTCTGGAAACGCGCGCCGGGTCCAGGACCCCGGCGGCGCACAGCGCCAAGAGCGCCGGAGGCAGTTCCAAGAGCATCCCGGAGGCCATCATCATCGAGATCAGCAGGGAGAGATACTCCCTGAAACTCCACAGAGGCTCTATGTCCTTCCCGCCGAACGAGAGGAAAAAACTCATCACGGCGGGAGCGAGGAATCGGTACGCCGCCGCCGCGCCGGCCAGAAAGAGCGCGGGAATCGATATGAGCATGAACCTGGCCCGCCGTTTCTCCGCGGCTTTGAGGGCCGGCCAGATGAAAAGGGCCGTTTCGAGTATGAAAAAAGGCGCGGTGACGACCGCTCCTGAAACCGCCGACACGTAGAGGTAGGCCGTAAATTTCTCGGCCGGAGAAAAGTAATAAAGCCGCGCCTCCAGCTCGGATACCGGATCCGTGAGGAATGAAACTATATGCTCCGAGAGTGCGAAGGATACGGCCGCGGAGACGGAAAAAACCGCAAGCACGCTTATTATCCGGCGTCTGAGTTCCTCCAGATGTTCTTCCCATTCTCCGCCGTCAATCGGCATCGTCCTTCGTCCGCTCGCTGCCGTCCTTCCGTTCGCTGCCGTTCAGCGCGGCTTTGAACTCCCTTATGGCGTCCCCCGCCGCGCGGCCCACCTCCGGAAGCCGTTTAGCGCCGAAAACCACAAGGGCCAGAACTATCAAAAGACCTATTTCGCCCATTCCGAGATTCACAGCGTATCCCCCCTAAAAAGGAAAATCGTCCCCGGCGGACATCGGCGTCGTTCCGCCGTCGTCCTCCAGTTCCCTGATCCCGGGAGTGAGGGACTGGACCCGCACTCCTTTCAGCGCGAAAGCGTTCGGCTCGGCGGGGCAGACCGCGATGCAGGCCCCGCATCCGATGCAGTAATCGCTGTCGAAGGAGGGCTCGGTCAGTCCCGGAGCACCTCCTCGCACCATCGACAGCGCGCGGGTCGGGCAGACTTCCGCGCAGGCGCCGCAGGCCTGACTCTTCGTGATCACCACGCACCTCGGCAGGGTCAGGTCCGAGAGAGCCACGCGGGTCCTGCGCTTTGTCTCCGCGTTCAGACGGGTGATGGCGTCCGTGGGACAGACCCTGCCGCACTCGACGCAGTTGAACTGGCAGTAACCGCTCCCGTAGACGAGACAGGGCTGTATCGACCCGACGGAGCGGATTATGCCCGTCGGGCAGACCGCCGCGCAGGCAAGACATCCGATACAGCGGGATGAAAAATGCCCGTCGTCCGCCGCGCCCGGCGGACGCGCCGGAATTTCACCGTCCGGACTGGCCGCGGACGCGAAGAAATTGTCCCGCATAATATCTCTCACGTTTCTGCCTCCGATATAGCCCGCTCCTATTATAAACGCGCATATCCTCTTGACGAAATGTCTTCGTCCCTCGCCGTCCGTTTTGACCCCCGCGTCCGGGCCGAAACTTATGAAGGCTCCGGGACAGCCGGCGGCGCACTCCATACAGAGCACGCAGCGGTCTTTGTCTATGCGCCTGCCGGCGGAATCGGCGCAGTTCATCGGGCAGACCTTCTCGCAGAGACCGCAGGCCGCGCAGCGGGAGGCGTCGATCTTCATCCCGAAGGGAGCTATATGTGAAGCGAACCCCAAAACCACTCCCGCCGGACACCAGTCGCAGAACCGCCTGCCTCTGGCGCAGGCGAACACCGCGATCACCGCGAATATGACCGCCGCCTTCGGCAGCGTGCCCGGAACGGAATCGAAGGACGAAAAATTTATCCGGGCAAAAACGCGCCCGAAGTTCGATATCGGGTCCATGACGGAAAAAAGCGGCATATTGAGCGTTATCGCTCCCGCGGCCGCCAAAACCGCCGCGGCGTACCGCAGCCTCCACGGCCTGACATATTTTCTCCCGGCCATTCCCAAACGGCCCGAGACCCGCCACAAAAGTTCCTGAAAAGCGCCCATCGGACAGAAAACGGAACAGAAAACCCGCCCCAAGATCAGCGCCAGGACGATGAACAGCGCGGCGCTTCCGGCGGCAAAGCCGGCTCCCGCTGCACGCGGGGAGAACTGCCAGTCCATCGCCGGGCCGAAAAGACCGGCGGGCCCGGGAGCTGTGTAAAGAAACGCGAAAAGAACGAACACAGCTCCCGCGGCGGCGATCCGCGCGCGGGAAAGGGCGCGGTATATCTTTTTCACACCGTTATACGCTCGATCCTCAATTTGGAAAGGTTCATCTCACCGTGTCCCGCTTCCGCCGCGAGACGTATATGCTCTATGTCTCCCGGCTTGTGTCCCAGCATCATGGACCCGGCCGTATCCGACGCGACCACGTCGGGGGATATCAGAAGGGACTCCATGCGCACTATGTCCGACGCGGACCCTCCCCTCGGCCCGTGCCGTGTTATCACCCCGGAAGCGTCTATGACGTTCAGGTCCGGCTTTCTGACGAGCAGAAAATCCGCGATACAGCGATGTAGGCCCTTCGCGTGATAGCTTCTGCGGTCCCAGACGCATCCCATCAATCCCTTCGCGGAGATGCTGACCCCCGCTCCGCCGTGATGTTTCAAAACAGGAACGCTTATCAGCACGTCGCTCTCGAGCAGGGTCTCGTGGATCATCGTCTCCTTCAGCGCGTTGCCGCCCACCGCCGCATTCTGGTAGTAACCGTCCTCGTTCGAGGGGGCGTAGACTCCGCCGGAACTGTTTACCGCGTCTCCTATCCGGGAGGACCTTCTGCTGTTTTCCCAGTACTCGATGGAGTGATCCATCACATAGACCCTGCTCGCCCCCGCGTCGAAGCAGTGCTTTATGACCCGTGCCACCAGCTCCGGGGACGTGTTAGCGCCGCCCTCCGGGGGGACGTCCCAGGACATGTTAGGCTTCACCAGTACGGTCTGTCCGGGCCGGACGAACCTGCCCATGCCCCCTATGGCTTTCATGCCGGCGTCGAACATCGTCTCGGGCCGTCCGCCTTTAATTGCCGCGAGGTCGGGAAATTCACCGGCGGCAGAGGCGGCGCCGCCCAGTTTTCTGAGACCGCCCGGAATGAAAGTGATTCCGGCGCCTATGCCCAACGCGACCGTTTTTTTCAAAAATTCACGCCTGTCCACCGGTGATACCCCCTTAAACATCTTATTTTTTTACCGATCGCTTTACGGAAAATCGCAGTCCATGCTTCGAAAAAAATTTACGAAGCGCTCTGACGCGGCAGAAATATAATACCACCCCGGGTTTGCGCAAGTGTATATATGTACAGAAAATATCTAAGGGCGCGATATTCCGGTCCGGATTTAAAAAAAATTGTCCACCTAAGTTATACACAATCTGTGGATAACTCCGCTATTTTTTTCCACTCCCCTCTTTTTCGATTCAACGCCATTTCGTATGTGAAAAATATTTCGGGTAAAACTTGACATCCTTTGGACGAATGAAATAGCAATTACCTACGAAAATCCACAAATTTGCGGAAAGCCCGCTGTGTATATGTGGAAAATATAAGTGGATAATATGGGCGCGGGAGTTTCATCATGATTATTCATTTTCGGGTCATGTTAGAATATAATGGCTTTACTTCTCCGGCGATAGTAGGATGAATACGAGGCAGACGAGGTGTTTTTAAATTGGAGAAAGATGTTGTGACGGTCTGGAAGGATGTTCTGGCTTCGGTGAGAGAGTTTCTGCCGGAAAATATAAACGAGATATGGCTTGTCACCAGCCGTCCCGTATCTCTGAAGGACGGGGTTCTTCTCATAGAAGCGAACAACCAGTTCTCGAAATCGAAACTGGAAACGCTGGTCACGGATCACCTCGTAGGTTTCCTCGATGAAAAGGGGTACGCGTCGGCCGTTTCAATCCAGGTCGCGCACGAACAGTCCTCCGATCTGAAGAGGGACAAGACGCCTGCGAAAAATCAGTCAATACAGCGGACCCAGAACGGACTCATTCCGACTTACGTGTTCGAGTCGTTCGTGGTGGGCAACTCGAACAGGCTGGCTCACGCGGCCAGCCTCGCCGTGAGCGAGTCTCCCGGAATCGCGTACAACCCCCTTTTCATATGGGGAGGCGTCGGTCTGGGCAAAACGCATCTCATGCACGCGATAGCTCACCAGGTCAGCCAGAACATAGAGGACGCGAAAATTTTATACGTCAGCTCAGAAAAATTCAACAACGATCTCATAACGGCCATAAGGCAGAACAGCCGTCACGAGTTATGGGAAAAATACCGCCGCCTGGATCTTCTGCTGATAGACGACATACAGTTCATCAACGGAAAGGAAGCGATACAGGAGGAAATTTTCAACACGTTCAACACTCTGCACCACGAACAGAAGCAGATAGTGATATGTTCCGACCGTCCCCCCAGGGAGATGCTCAAGGTGGAGGAGCGTCTGGTGTCCCGCTTCGAGTCGGGGCTGGTGACCGACATCCAAACCCCTGATCTCGAGACCAGAGTGGCCATACTCCAAAAGAAGGCCTACTTCAAAAACCAAGTCATCCCTGAGGAAGTCATACTCTTCCTGGCCCAGAACATACCGAGCAACATAAGAGAGCTGGAAGGAGCCTTAAACCGAGTAATAGCCCATTCTGAGATAAACTCGGAGCCCATGAGCACCGAGAATATAGGCGTGTGGCTAAAGGATATACTCCGCGGAAATCCCAAAGGGCAGGTGAGCATAGATCACATTCAGCAGATAGTGGCGGAGAGCTTCGAGATAACGGTCGAGGAACTCCAGTCTCAGAACAGGACGGCTGATCTGGCTATGGCGCGCCAGATCGCAATGTATCTGGCCAGAAAAAATCTGCCGCTCACAGTAAATCAGATAGCTATATCCTTCAACAAAAAAGACCATACGACTGTTCTTTACGCGTGCAAAAAGATAGAAGAGATGATCAAAAATAACTCTAATATAAAGGCCCTTGTGGATAATCTTCAGGATAAGATGTGAAAACCAGTGTATCGTGTGTGTATAAATTCCGCCTTTTGCCCGAAATATAATTTTACATATTTATTATGTGAAAACGGTGGAGAGACTGCGGAAAAAAAACAGCTTTTTTCCACAGATAAAAACTTCTCGCACATGGGCTTTAAAGGTTTTTTCCACGAATTCACACACACTGCTAATACTTCTGCTATATATAATATGAAGTAATAGAATAAGCGGTGAAAACTTTTTTGTTAGGACAAAGCGCCGGGGAGGTCGTTTGAGTTGAAAATACTGGTGGACAAGGAAATTTTCATAAAGAGCTGGAACCTTGCGGAGCGGAGCGCCGGCACGTCAGGATCGATGAATATATTCTCCACGATCAGAATGAGCGCCGGGATGACGGACGTCGAACTTCAGGCCACGGACATAAGAACGTCCGTCAAATGCCGCGCCGGGGGTATAACGGTGCTGGACCCGGGAGAGGCGGTGATACCGCTCAAAGGGGTGTCGGACCTCTTCAAGAAGGCCGGAGCGTCTGAATTTACCCTGAGCATCGAGGACGGGCACGCCGTGATGACCTGCGGAAAGAGCAGGTATAAGTTTTCGACCTATCCGGTGGGGGATTTTCCGAAACTTCCCTCCGCGAAAGGGGCTGAATTTTTCTGCTCCATTCCGGCGCCGCGACTTATTTCGGCGATAGAGCGCGGGACTCTGTGCGCGTCCTCCGGGGACGAATATCCCCAGTACCTTTCGAGCGCGTACTTCGAAATGGAAAACGGCGCGTTGAATGTCGTTACCACCGATAAGAGAAGGCTTGCTCTCTGCAGGAGCGAGGTGACTGAGGGAACGGCCAGCGAGCCTATGCTTCTTCCGATGAAGGGGCTTCGCGAGATACAGAGGGTGCTTGCCATGATTGACCAGTCCTTGGATATAAAAATATCCTGCGACGAATCCCAGGCTTATTTCTCGGCCGAGGGGCTGGAGTTCGCCATACGCAAGGTGGAGTCGAAGTTCCCGAATTACGCCAGGATCCTTCCCACGTCCCACAGGACCGCCGCCGACATAGAGAAAACCTCTCTGGTAGCCGCTATAGAACGGGTGGACGTTGTGGTCAGGGACTACAACAGAGTGGTTTTCGTCAATCTGTCGTCGAACGGCGAATGTACTCTCACAGGCCGTGCCCAGGAGTTCGGCGAGGCCGTTGAGAACATCCCGTGCATAACGGAGGGGGAGCCGGTGGTCACAGCTTTTAACACGAGGTTTTTCCTGGACGCCGTCAAAGCCATAGAGGGCCCGGCGGCAAAACTGCTGTTCAACGGAAACGACGGACACATGCTGGTCCGTTCCGCCGCTTCCGATCTGTTTATCTCTCTCGTGGCTCCTGTGGAGCTGAACAGAGAGGAGACGGCCGCTTTAGATCAGCCTCAGGAGTAGATGTATTTCAGCGGGACATATTTTTTCAATTTCAGAAATTTGTGCGAGGGACGGCGCGAGTGGTCCCCCGCGTTCAATCTCATAACCGGTCCGAACGGCGCCGGCAAAACCAATTTTCTGGAAGGCCTCAATATACTTTCCGGATGGGGTCCCTTTGACGGAAAGGTAAAAATATCCAGCCTCGTGAAATGGGGAAATGAATCCTCGTCTTTATGGGGAAGGATACGAGGAGAGGAAAGTGCCGATATATCGGCGAACCTGGGCTCCAGGTGCGCGCTGAAAAGGGATGGAAAGACCGCGGGCGCGTCGGAGACGAGAAGGCGGATGCCTGTGCTGTCTTTTATGCCGCGTCACATGTCACTGATAAAAGGTGGGTCGTCGTGCAGAAGACAGCTGCTGGACAGGATAGGGGTTCTGGTCAGCGTTCCCTACGCCAGGATACTGCACGATTACAGGACCGTACTGCGGCAGAAATCAGCCATGCTGAGGAAGATGCGGGACCCCAGGCCAGCGGACAGGGTATTGGCGCCGCTGGGTTCCTGGCTGTGGTCAGCCAGGGAGGAAATAATCAGGATGCTCTCCGGTGAGATGGATAACTTTCCCGGCCTGCTTCCCCGCTCTTTCAGTTTTTTTTTTCAAAGGGGCGGAGGAGGCGTCAGAGAGAACGCGTCGGATGATTTTAGAATATCCCTCGAAGGTATGCGGGATAAGGAGAGATATTCGCGCACTCCCTTAGTGGGTCCCCAGAGGGACGACGTAAAATTCATGTGCGGCGGGGTGGAAGCGTCGGCGGCGCTGTCGAGAGGACAGAGCAGAAAGGTGGTTTCCGCTCTGATACTTGCCTCGTCTCTGGCGGTGGAGCGCAGGCTTGGGAAAAAACCCGTGCTGCTGTTCGACGAGATAACGTCCGAGCTGGACGAATCGGGAAAGGCCTCCTCGGCAGAGGCCATACTCCGGACCGGATGCCAGATTTTCGCCGCCACCGCCGATTCGATAGATCACCGGGGAGTTGAGATACACAGGATGAGGGACGGAAGGTTTTTGTAGATGAACGGATATGACTTCGAGGTTATCGTCATAGGCGGGGGACATTCGGGCTGCGAGGCGGCGCTTGCCGCCGCGAGGATGGGATGCAGGACTATGCTTCTCAACCACAATCTCGACAACATGGCGCTCATGCCCTGCAATCCAGCCATCGGAGGACCGGCTAAGGGAAATCTGGTGAGAGAGCTGGACGCTCTCGGAGGGGAACAGGCCAGGGCCGCCGACGAGTCGACTATACACCTGCGCTGGCTCAACACGTCAAAGGGATATGCCGTGAGGACTCTTCGGGCCCAGTGCGATCTCAGGGATTACGGAGCCCACTACGCCAGGGCTCTTGAGTCGGTCCCGCGTCTTTATGTGTATCAGGGAATGGCGTCGGAAGTTATAACCGAGGACGGCCGGGCGTCCGGCGTTCGTACCCTCGCCGGGGAGAAATTTTCCTGCGGGAAGATTGTGATAGCGGCGGGCACCTATATGAGAGGCCTCGTCCACATGGGGCTGGTGAGTTTCGAGTCGGGCCCGATGGGGCAGGTATCGTCGCGTTTCGGTCTGTCCGAGTCCCTGATGAAAGCGGGCCTGGACCTCAGAAGATTCCGCACGGACACGACTCCCCGCATATGCCGTTACAGTGTCGCCTGGGACTCGCTGGAACTGCAGGAGAGCGATCCGGAACCGGAGGCGTTCTCCCACTGGAGCCCCAAAAAAGCGCACAAAGGACACTTTTGCGGCAAGACCAGAACGTCGGTCAAAACTCACGATATACTGAAATCCGCTCTCGGCCGCTCGCCTCTGGCTATCCGCGAAATAAGCGCGCGAGGCCCAAGATACTGTCCGTCTCTGGACGACAAGATACTGAAATTTCCGGACAAGGAGTCGCATCCGATATTTCTCGAACCGGTGGGCAGGAACAGCCGCGAGATATATATGCAGAACTTCTCCACCTATATGCCGCCTGATGTTCAGCTGGAAATAATCCACACCCTGCCGGGCTGTGAAAAAGCCGTGATGCTCAAACCCGGTTACGGCATCGAGTACGACTACGTGCCGCCGACTCAGCTGGAGCCCTGGATGGAGACGAGGGAGGTGAAGGGGCTCTACTGCGCCGGGCAGATATGCGGAACTTCCGGCTACGAGGAAGCGGCCGCTCAGGGTTTTGTCGCCGGAGTCAACGCGGCCCTCTCGGTGAAAGGGCGCGAGCCTCTCGTGCTGGGCAGGCATCAGGCCTACATAGGAGTGCTCATCGACGACCTCACGTCCCGGGGCGTGGACGAGCCGTACAGGATGCTGCCCAGCAGATGTGAGCACAGGCTGGTGATGAGACACGACAACGCGGACGAGCGCCTCTGCGGCGTCGGGCGCGAACTGGGGCTCATAGACGACGAACGGTGGGGCGCTCTGGAAAAAAAGCGCGCCGCCAGGCGAGAGGCAAAAGAAAAACTGTCCTCCGTCAGGATACCGGCGGAGGTCGTAAATTCCGTCCTGGCCGGGACGGGCTCATCTCCCCTCTCGGAGCCGGCGTCCGCCCTGGACCTGATGAGGCGTCCCGAGGTAACGTGGCAGGACGTCTCGCGTATGTACGGTTTCGGCATAGACGACGAAATCGGACGCGGTATAGAAGTGGACGTGAAATACGAGGGGTACGCCGAGCGGGAGGACAGGCGCGTGCGCCGTCTGTCGTCGATGGAGCACCTGAAGATACCGGACGGCCTCGACTATCGTGAAATAACCGGCCTCTCGGCGGAATCGGCGGAGAAGCTGTCCGGAATATCGCCCCGCACTCTCGGACAGGCCTCCCGGGTGCCCGGAGTGAACGGCGTGGATATACAGCTGGTGCAGGTCGCGATTGAGCGCATCCGAAGGAAGGCGCGCTGATGGAACGGGAGGACAAAAGCGTCTCTGAAATCCTGTCCCCTGCTAATTCGACGCTGATGCTCTGCGCCACGCTCTTCGCCATAGAGCAGGAGTGGGCGTCCGTGGTGGGAGACGCGTTATCCCGCAGGAGCTGTCCCAGTTCCTACGAGGACGGGATTCTAGTGGTGGCGGTGGAGAACCGCTCCGCGGAGCAGGACCTGAACTTCAGAAAGGCTGCCGTCTTGAGGGAGATACGCTCCAAGGCGTCAATCAGGCTGAAGGATATAAGGACCGAGATAGGGCGGGTGAAGCGCGGCGGGACGGACTGCGCCGTCCGGGCCCGGAGAAAAAGAAAGAGGCCTCCGGTACCGGAGGCTGAGATCGACGCCCTCACCGGCGATATGCTGGCCCGCGATCCGAAACTGAGACCCGAAGTGGCTCGCGCCGCGGCCCGATGCAGGCTGTCATTTCCCCGCGGCTGATACGGTCTGTCCCGGCGGGATTGTATGATATACTTGTTGCGCTCATCGCTTTAAGTGGAGCCGAACTTGTTATATTTGAGAAGGAGCAGTGATGTATTGGCTAACTTACCGATGCTGAAAATAGGCGGGCACACGCCGAAGTATCCCATAGTGCAGGGAGGCATGGGGGTTAAGATATCCGGAGCGGGGCTGGCCGGGGCAGTGGCGGCGAACGGAGGGATCGGCACTATAGCGAGCGTGGGGCTCGCATGCGATCATCCCTTATTCGACGGTATGAATTATTTTGACATAAACGAAATAGCGATGAGCGAGGCCGTGACGGCGGCACGCGCCGCCGCTCCCGACGGAGTGCTGGCGGTCAACTGCATGACCGCTCTCACGGATTACGACAGGCAGGTGAGAAGCGCCTGCGAGGCCGGAGTGGATATCATCGTATCCGGAGCCGGGCTTCCGATGAAACTTCCCGAGTACACGAAGGACTTTCCCAGCGTGGCCATAGTGCCGATAGTTAGCTCCGTCAAAGCGGCGGATCTGATAATCCGCAAGTGGGGCAAGCAGTACGGCAGACTGCCCGACGCCATAGTGGTGGAGACCCCTCTTTACGCCGGAGGGCATCTTGGCGCGACCAGGATGGAGCACGTGACCGACAGCGCTTTCTCCCTGGAGGCGGTAGTGCCGGAACTGGTGAAATACCTGTCGGACACGGTGCATGCGGATATTCCAGTCATAGCGGCGGGCGGCATATGGGACAGGGACGACATGCAAAGAGCCTTCGGGCTGGGGGCCAAGGGAGTGCAGATCGGCACCCGTTTCGTCTGCACCGAGGAGTGCGACGCCTCCCCCCGTTTCAAGCAGGCGTATCTGGACGCGTCCGAGGACGATGTGCTCGTCATAATGAGCCCCGTGGGGATACCCGGAAGGGCCCTTCGCAACCCGTTCGTCGAGAAGTACACAGAGGGGCTCGCGGACAGCAAGCCCTGCATGGCGGCCTGTCTTTCCCACTGCGAGTATCTTAGGGCCGGTTCCACGTTCTGCATCGCCCAGGCGCTGGTGGACGCCTATCAGGGCAGCTGGGAGACCGGCCTTTTTTTCACGGGCAGCAACGTGGTGAAGTGCGGCAAAATAGACACGGTCGCCGGCATATTCAAGGAACTGGCCGGCTGATCCGCTCGGGGGAACTCCATATTGCCGGACCTGGATAAAAAAACCGACGGCTGCGGGACTTTTTCGCCCCGCAGCCAGTTTTCCCTCTTCAGATCCAGAAAATTCCTTCCTCTCTTCCTGACCATGTTTTTGGGCGCTTTCAACGATAATTTCTTCAAGAGCGCGATGGTCATACTGATAACGTACCGTCTCGCCGACGCCTCGGGCTTCGACGCCCGCATACTGGTCACCGCGGCGGCCGGGATATTCATACTGCCTTTCGTCATGTTCTCGGCTATAGCCGGACAGCTGGCCGACAAGTACGAGCGTTCCATGCTGGTCCGCCGGGTGAAGCTGCTGGAGATAGCCGTGATGAGCGGAGCCGTCGCCGGTTTTTATACGGCGAGCATAACCCTGCTCATGGCGGTGCTCTTTTTGATGGGCGCGCAGAGCACGCTTTTCGGGCCGCTCAAGTACAGCATACTTCCACAGCACCTGGACACAGAGGAGCTGATAGGGGCGAACGGGCTGATAGAGACAGGCACGTTTCTCGCCATTCTGCTTGGAACTATATTCGGAGGACTGTTCGTGCTGGGAGAGTGGGGAATCGGCCTGGTGAGCCTGCTGGTGGTGGGCATAGCCGCCGCCGGATGGGCCGCCAGTCTGTTCGTGCCGGAGACGAGGGTGATAAACCCGTTTCTCGAGTTCCGCTTCAACATCTTCACGGAGACCTGGCGCCTCGTCTCCGACGTCCGGCCGCGCCGCGATATATTCCTTTCCATACTGGGCATATCCTGGTTTTACTTTGTGGGAGGGACGTTTCTCTCCCAGTTTCCCACTTACGCCAAGATCGTCATAGGGGCTGACGAACAGGTGGCGACGCTCTTTCTGGCGGTCTTTTCGGTGGGGGTGGGGGCGGGGTCGCTGGCGTGCAACGGGCTTTTGAAGGGGGAGATATCCGGCAGATACGTCCCCTGGGCGGCGCTGGGAATATCAGCGGGCAGCGCGGCCCTGTACTTTGCCAGCCTCAGGCCGGAGACGCCGAAAGAGCCGTTGATCTCAATGACGCAGTTTCTGTCGTCCGGACCCAATCTGGCGGTGCTGGCCTGTCTTTTCGGCATATCGTTCTTCGGAGGGCTTTACATCGTCCCGCTTTACGCCATCATTCAGAGCAGGAGCGGCGAGGACCGTCTCGCCGGAGTGACCGCATGCTGCAACGTCATGGATTCCCTATTCATGGTCATATCGTCCGCGGCGGCGGCGGCGATGCTGGAGGCCGGTTTCTCCATACCTCAGATATTCCTGGCTATGGCGGCTTTGACCGCGGCGGCCTCGTTCGTGATACGAAACGCGGTGCGCGATCAGATGAAAGGGCGCGGGAACCCGTGAGCGCGAATGGATAAAAAATTTTTCGGTTCTCTCATGCTGGCTCTGGCCGCGTCCATATGGGGCGCGGCTTTCGTAGCTCAGGACATCGGGATGGAATATATGGGCCCTGCCTCCTTCATGGCGGTCAGGTTCTTTCTCGGGGGCGCTGTCCTCCTGCCCGTGATCATCGTCCGC
>JAISWP010000115.1 GCA_031271065.1 Synergistaceae bacterium | reverse complement strand
CTCCCTTCTTTGTGGTCTGAATGATACTAATACCATCGTATCGCACCCGCCGCATCCTGTCAATGAGCGAATCCGGCCAGGGAGCGTATTCGCGGAATAGGGATTTGCTTTGAAAACTGTAAATAGACTGTAAGGAAAGAAAAAAGGCCTCACGGTGATTTCCGTGAAGCCTTGGTATCTCTGGTGGACCGCACAGGAATCGAACCTGTAACCCCCTGATTAAGAGTCAGGTGCTCTGCCAGTTGAGCTAGCGATCCGCAACGATTTGAGATTCTAGCACGCTTTGCCGGACTTGTAAAGAATGGGGTGAGCGACGGGACTTGAACCCGCGACCACTGGATCCACAATCCAGGACTCTAACCACCTGAGCTACGCTCACCATTTCAAACGATCCGCAAAACAAAGCTCTGTTAAAGAGGTAAATGGCGCCCCCGACAGGACTCGAACCCGTGACCTACTGCTTAGAAGGCAGTTGCTCTATCCATTGAGCTACAGGGGCGGGTCTAACGCGCAGACGCCAGAAAAACGAGATTTTTACGTAAGCCCTTGAAGCCTTTGCATCCGGTCTTATAACTCCTTGTGCGCCGCTATGCCCCATTTCCCCAAAAACTACGCCGTGTATAATACCTTTTTTTCTCCATTAAATCAAGGCCGTCTCTGAAATTCTGTCACGTCCGGCCATCCGGGTTTGATCCGGGCATTGTGCGAGTCATCCTCCGCGCGTACATGTCCGGTGGCGTAAATATGCCTCTTTCGAACTATGCGACGACATATCTGGGAATTTGACATCTTACTGTTGACTATATGCCGGATGTATATATACTATTAATTATCAAAATCATCTGTGAGGTGTCAAACAATGCCCTTCGACAGCTCGTACATTGATGGGGAAAGTTTTACGCTGCCTGATTCTCAGGATAAGCTGGCCGAAATCGCGCGAAGGATCGTGAGGGAGCCTGTGGCGACTCATATTGCAAAGAGCCGCACACCCGACGGGAAGATCAGGTTTCTCGTCATAGACAGGAGCGTGGAACCCAAAGAAGGCTCGCTGGTCGTAGTCAGGACGAAAAACGGCCTGCGGACGGGAAGGCTGAAGAAACCCGTTCAGCCCGGGCTTATTTTTGGAACCGTGACGTGGTTCGTCCAGCAGGGGTGATTTCCTTGATAGCACTCTGCGACTGCAACAATTTTTTCGTCTCATGCGAACGCCTGTTTCGTCCTGAACTGCAGGGAGTGCCGGTGGTCGTCCTTTCCTCGAACGACGGGTGTATAATTTCCCGCTCCAACGAAGCCAGAACAATGCAAATCCCCATGGGAGAGCCGTATTTCAGGATAAAGGGGCTGCTCGATGCCAAGGGCGTGGCGGTATGCTCCGGGAACTTGTCCGCGTACAGGGAGATATCGGACAAGGTTATGCGGGTTCTGTCGAAATATACCGATTCCCTGGAGGTTTACTCCATTGACGAGGCATTCCTGAATTTCCCTGCTGAAGTTTTTGCCGACCCGTTCGAACATGCTGCTTTTATCAGGAAGCAGGTCGGCAGACTTGCGGGCATTCCTGTGTCTATAGGCGTAGCGTCAAGCAAGACGCTGGCCAAATTGGCGTCGGAGAGGGCGAAGAAGAGCGAATCCGGAGTTTTTGAAATATCCGCCGTCTGCCTGCGCGATATACTGATGTCGACTCCGGTGGAGGATATATGGGGCATAGGACGCAGGAGCGCGGACCTGCTCCGCAGGTGGGGAGTGCCGACCGCCGCGCATTTTGCCGACAAAGACCCGCTGTGGATCAGAAAAAAATTCACCGTCAGAGGGCTCATGACGCAGTGCGAACTCAAGGGACAGTCGTGCATGCCTGTATCTTCGGACGAAAAAAGGCCGCAGAGCATACAGGTTTCCCGCACATGGGGGAGCGTCATCGAATCCTTCGACAATACCGCCTGCGCCATAACGGAAAACGTGCTGAAGGCCGGGATGCTGCTCCGCAGAGAAAAACTCCTGGCGACGGCGCTGTCGGTATTTATCCGCTATGGATACAGGCATTACGGGTCATGCGGCTATCTGAGCCGGGACGTCCGTTTCGAGGAGGGGATCATGAGCGACCGTGAATTGACGGACGCTGCGCTCGAAATACTGCGGAAGATATTCATCCCGGGATACAGATACACGAAGGGCGGCGTTACATTGAGTTTTTTCGAGGACGCGTCCTTCAGACAGAAAAAACTGTTCGACGACGTCCCTCCCGAGAGAGCCAAGTACGAGAAATTCTCTTCAGCCGTGGATGAGATAAACAGGCGCCTCGGCCGGCGCGCCGTGTTCCCCGCGTCGCTTGCGGTAAAAGACAAGCCCTGGAAACCCCACAGGGAACATCTGCCGTCCCGCCCATGAGAGGGACGGCAGCGTCTGCCGCGCTTAACGGATCTCAGGTATCACTCGAAATACGCGAACGCGAAGCCGTACTCCGCGCCTATCAGCGGGCGGCCGAAGCCTTTGAGGCTGGGAGAGGACATCCATGCCTTGCGGCGAAGCCGCGGCGGCACGAGAGGCGCGTCCTCTGCGGCGCGTATGGGCATAAAAAGGGCATCCCCGCCGCCGGGATGCCCTTTTATAACGCCCTTTGAACCATTGCCGCATATTGACAGCTTTTGCTCAAAATCAGGTATCGTTTCCCCGCCCCTGTTGGAGAGGGCTTGCAGACGCAGGCGTCATCCTATCGCTTTTTTGACTTCCGACGCCATAGCTTCGCCTAAAATCGCGTGCTGGTCGGCGTCCAAATGGATGCCGTCGATTTCGGAGCTCTTTATTACCCTGCCGGCGTCGAAAAAGAGAGCGCCGGTCACCGCCGCCGCGGCTTTGAAATATGGGGGGAAACGACGCGATTTTTCCTCGTTTCCCCCGAACATTTCCCTGAAAATGTCCCTGGAGAAGGGACCGATAGGAGGGGGGCAGACCAGGATGACTCTGGGCTGGCGATTCTTGAAGTCGTCGGCCCGACCAGCGGCCTTCTGAACTAAAAGCCCCGCTGAGTTAGCTATATCCTGTGCTGTGACCGTGTAGCGCACCTTGAGGTCATTGGTGCCGAGAAAAATTATCATCAGATCGAATATAGCCGCCGCGTCCATGGACGGGATTATCTGCTCGGCGCCGCAGCGAAATTCCTCTATCGGATCGTCGTGGACGGTGGTACGGCCGTTGAGGCCGTTCACTATCACTCTGTAGCCGCTCCCCAGTTCGAGCCCCATCACGCCGGCCCATCTCTCGTCGTCGTCGAAACGCTCGATCTGCTTCGTCAAGTCGTTTTCCGGCTTCCATCCCCAGGTGTTCGAGTCGCCGAACACAAATACGGTCTTTTTCATTCCTGTTTCTGCCCCCTCATTCGTAAAATCACGCCTCCGTCTTGCACGGCGTTTCGTCGGACATATATGATCGCGCGGCTGATATTTTTATTATATCAAACCTCGCCCCTATATTTGAAACGCTCAAAAACGGCGCCGCGCGCAAGTCGGTGATATCATATTGGTCAGTACGGGGGATATCCCCCCTTGCGCTATTCTGGAGGAGAACGCATGAAAAAAATCACATTTGGTTTCGTTGGCACGGGAGTATTGGCTTCGTCTGTGATAACCGGGATATGTTCTTCGCCGGAGATCAAAAATACCGGCGTCGTCGTCTCGCCGCGGAACGCCGAAACCGCGCGGCGGCTGGCGGCGGTCTATGATAACGTGAAGATAGCCGCCTCGAATCAGGAGGTGCTGGACGCCTCCGACTGGGTGATGATCTCCGTCCTGCCGCCCGCCGCGGAGGAAGTGACGAGAAAACTTTCCTTCCGGCCCGATCATACGGTGATAAGCGTCGTGGCAAGCAAACGCCTCGATGTGATTCAAAACTGGACGTCTCCGGCCGCGAGATTGATCCGCATGGTTCCTATGCCGTTTGCCGCGCGGCGGACCGGGCCGATAGCCATGTATCCCTCCGACGGAGAGATCGAGGAATTTTTCGGCCGCCTGGGGCGCGTCGTCGTCATGGACGACGAGACGCAGGTGGAGACGGCAAACGCGATAACCTCCGTCACAAACGCCCTCTATACGGTCATAAACGACGTCGCCGGCTGGGGAGAACGCAGCGGGCTTCCACGCGGCAGGGCCCTCGGCTACACTATATCGTATTTCTCAGCCATGCTGGAACAGATCGCGGGGGACCGGGCGGCCGAGCTGGAGCGCCTTGTGAAAGAGCGAACGCCGGGAGGGATAAACGACCTGGTGCTGCGCCTCTTTTACGAACAGAACGCTTTCCGCGCGTGGACCGAGGGGCTGGACGCCGCCCTGAAAAGGGTGAGGGCGGATTATATCTGATCATGTCTTTATCCGCGGCACAGAAAGGGCTCGGGATATTGATATTCCCCGAGCCCTTCAAGGCAGTTCTTGTCCGCGCCTTATTACGAGCGCTCAAGCGAG
Source organism: Synergistaceae bacterium (assembly GCA_031271065.1). GTDB lineage: Bacteria > Synergistota > Synergistia > Synergistales > Synergistaceae > JAIRKI01. The sequence continues at coordinate 3,425 of JAISWP010000115.1, read as the reverse complement.
TATAAACCCAACCTGCCGGCCCGTCACCTCTGCACCCTGCCGGAGGCGTCCCCGCCGGCCAGGCTCATCACGTCCTCCGCTTTTACCCTGTTGAAATCCCCGTACACAGTGTGTTTCAGAGCGGATGCGGCAGCCGCGAATTCGACCGCCGCCTGGAGACCGTCCAGGTTATTGAGGCCCCAGATCAGGCCGGAGCCGAAAGAGTCGCCGCCTCCGATCCGGTCCACTATATCCCTGATCTCGTATTTTTTACTGACGTGGAACGAGTCCCGGGACGCCAGTACCACGCTCCAGTTGTTCCAATCGGCGCTCACCGACTCGCGCAGGCTCACGGCAAGGTATCTGACATTCGGGAAGGCCGCCGTGACCTTTCCGGCGAGTTCCTCGTACTTGGAGACGTCCAGCCTGCCGGAGGCGACGTCGACGTCGAGTTCGACGCCGAGACACTTCTGACAGTCCTCCTCGTTAGCGATCATCACGTCTATGTACGAGGCTATCTCGCTCATGACCTCTTTGGGGGTCCTGCCCCATTTCCAGAGCTTCCTGCGGTAGTTCAGGTCGCAGGAAACGGTCAGTCCGAGCCTTCGTGCGGCTTTCACCGCCTCCAGAACCGCCTCGGCTGTTCCCGCCGCTATGGCCGGAGTTATGCCGGTGGTATGAAACCATTTCGCCCCGTCGAAAATGGCGCCCCAGTCGAAGTCGCCCGGCTTTACTTCCGCTATGGCCGAGTGGGCGCGGTCGTATATCACTTTGGAGGGGCGCATGTTGGTTCCGGTCTCCGCGAAATAAATGCCCAGCCTATCCCCGGATCTTTTTATGTGTCTGGTGCATACCCCGAACTTTCTCAGTTCGGCTATCATCGCGTCGCCTATGGGGTTCGCGGGAGCGGCGGTCACGAAAGCCGCGTCCTCGCCGTAATTCGCCAGAGCCGCGGCGACGTTTGCCTCGGCGCCGCCGAAAGTGGCGATGAACGCCGGAGTTTGAAGGATCATCTCGTTTCCCGGAGGCGTCAGCCTGAGCATGATCTCCCCGAAAGTCACGTATTCAGCCATTGAACTTACTCTCCCTTCTGCCGGCTTCCGCTATGCGCGCCGGACGCGAGTCATTTCCTGATGAGGTGTATCGCAAAGCCCCCTATTTCCACATCCAGATATGCCATGACAAGGTTTCCGGCAGGGCCGCGCTTCTCGGTCTCCGCGCGGGTCGCGACACCTTTGGAAGCCAGGTATGCGGCGGCGCGTCCCACGTCGATTGTTCCGACCGCGATATGGCCGTGATCGCCCAGGTACTGAGTGTTCATGAATTCAAAGCAGGCCCCGGCGAAATTGCTGCTGTTCCCGGGCTTCACCTTGAAGCCGAAAAGATCGTCCATTTTCTCCGCGTCACTCATAGACGTTCCGGCGTCCGGCTCGTTGACGCCTATGTGCATCAGCTCGAATCCAAGGGACGTCATGACCGCGTCCCTGCAGAGGCTCGTTATCTCGCCGTATCTGCCGGCCCTTATCATGTCCGGCTTCACCATCCAGCTGCCGCCAACGGCCAGAACTTTGTCAAAGGAGAGATACTCGGTCATGTTTTTCGCGTCGATGCCGCCGGTCGGGATGTATTTCACGCCGCCGTAAGGACCCGCGAAAGCTTTCAGCATTTTGACACCGCCGGACTGTTCCGCCGGGAAGAATTTAAGCACGGACAGCCCGAGTTCCATTCCCTGCTCTATCTGAGAAGGGCTGTTGACGCCGGGGGTTATGAGGATTCCGCTGTCCGCGCAGTATTTAACCACCGCCGGGTTGAAACCGGGAGAGACCAGAAACTTCGCCCCAGCCGCAGCCGCCCGCTCCGCCTGGTCCACGGTGGTGACGGTGCCCGCGCCCGTCAGGAGTTCGGGCAGTTCGGACGAAAGCCTTTTTATCGATTCCTCGGCGGCCTCCGTCCTGAACGTCACCTCGGCCACGGGGATACCGCCCGCGATCAGCGCTTTTCCCAAGGGAACCGCCTGATCGGGGGAATCCAGACTCACCACCGGGACTATGCCGATTTCCGCGATCTTTTCCAAAACGGCGTTCATCATACCACCCTCCAGCTTCGGCTCAAAGCCCCCTCCGCGCGGGTCCGCCCGAACGGACGACGATCCGCGGTTTTGGGGACGCGCCGTAAAATGACGCTTCCTCACGAAAAAATATGTTATTACATCGATAACGCTGATGTCAAGCGAGCGGGGGAAACATTGGGGCTCCGCCCCGGCTGAAAGACCCCTCAAGGAGATCTGGCCCCCCTGACCCCTTTTAATTAAAAAAAGTGCAGGGAACTCATTTCCTGCCGGGTTCGGACGGAACCCGAGGTTTTGACCTCGCGGCCCCGAGGGAATGCGCGCGGGTGGGGATATAATATGATCGCACGGCCGCGAACACCGGCGAAGCGATTCCGGCCGGGAATACGTATCAACGGAGGGTGACATGGCGTGAACGTTCGGAAGATAATTCACGTTGACATGGACGCCTTTTACGCTTCCGTCGAGCAGCGGGACAACCCTGAGTACCGGGGAAAGCCCCTTGCCGTGGGCCACGCCTTCGAGCGAGGCGTGGTGGCGGCGGCGAGCTACGAGGCGAGGAAGTTCGGCGTCCGCTCGGCCATGCCGTCCCTGACGGCCATCAATAAATGCCCCGGCCTCATCTTCGTTCCCGCCCGCTTCGATGTCTACAGGGAAATATCGAACCAGATACACAGGATATTTCTGGAATACACGGGCATGGTCGAACCGCTCTCCCTGGACGAGGCGTATCTGGACGTGACGGAAAACAAGCGCGGCATTGCGTCGGCCACCCTCATAGCAAAAGAGCTGAAACTGAGAATAAAAGAAACAGTCGGACTGACCGCCTCGGCGGGGGTATCGGTGAACAAGTTTCTGGCGAAGATAGCCTCCGACTATAAAAAACCGGACGGGCTCTTTGTGATTCCGCCCGAGGAAGCCGAACGCTTCGCGGAGGAACTGGAGATAGGCCGGTTCTGGGGAGTGGGGCAGGTCACCGCGGCCCGCATGAGGGAAATGGGCATAAACACCGGACGCGACCTGAAAAAATGGAGCGAGGAAGAACTGACGCGCAGGTTCGGAAAGGCCGGGCGCGTCTGGTACCTCAACGCCAGGGGCATAGACGAGAGGGAGGTGACGGCCGGCAGGATACGAAAATCCCTGGGGGCCGAGAACACCTTCAAGCGCGATCTCAGCGAGAAGCGGGAGGTGCTGGCGAACCTGCGGGAGACGGCGGACGAGGTCTGGCGGCGCGCGGCCGGCTGCGGCTTTTACGGCAGGACCGTCACGCTGAAGGTCAAATACGCGGATTTCAGCGAGATTTCAAAACGCAGGACCCTGCCGGAGCCGGTTGAAAGTTTCCGCGTATTATGGTCCGCCGCTAAAAACCTGATGGAAT
>JAISWP010000108.1 GCA_031271065.1 Synergistaceae bacterium | reverse complement strand
TCTGGGTCGGAAGCAGGGGCATGAGCTCCGACAGGTCCATAACCGGCGACGAGCCGCTGATGCTCGCCTCCCGCCTCCCAGAGGCCAGAGTGGTGGTATCCCGGGACAGGTACGACGGGGTGTGCTACCTGAAAAAACTGGGAGTCGACGTGGTCCTGGCCGACGACGCGTTTCAGCACAGGAGGATGGGACGGGATCTCGACATAGTGCTGATAGACGCCACCTGTCCCTTCGGCAACGGAAGGCTCTTCCCCGCGGGCATCCTGCGGGAGCAGGCGGACGCCCTCGGGCGCGCCGACATCGTGATACTGACGAAAGCGGAGCAGGCCGGCGCAAAGGCGGTGGAAGATATCAGAAAAGCGATATCCTCGCAGGTCTGCCCCGGCGATATATTTACGGCCCGCATAGGGGTCGAATCCTGGATGAAATTCTCCGCGGACGGGCTGACCCTCCTGACGCCGGAATCCGGGAAAAACGTCCCGGAGGGCAGGTTCGTGGCTTTTTCGGCAATAGGCAATCCGGGGAGTTTTCACCGATCTCTCGTCTCTTTGGGGCTTGACGTGGCGCGCAGCTGCGTTTTCCGCGACCATCACAGGTTCACGTGGAAGGACCTGGATTATCTCGAGCGCCAGGCGTCCGCGCACGGAGCCACGGCGCTGGTCTGCACGGAAAAGGATCTCCAGAACATGCCGGATGACCTCTCTCTGATCTATCCTCTCTATATACCCAGGATCGGCGTCACGGTAGACGGCGAGGAAGCCTTCTGGAAATCGGCGGCCGCCAAAATGAAGCCCGAATTTATAGTCGCCTCCAACGGTCACGGAGAGGACTCCATCGGCTCTCTTCTGGCCTCCCGGTTGAAGGCACGTTTTCCCGGAGCCTCCGTGTCCGCGTTTTCCCTCGTCGGAAGCGGGAGGGAGTACCGCGACAGGGGTATCGGCGTAATATCCCCCGACTCCGACATGCCCAGCGCGGGAATAGTGAAATACTCGGCGAGGGCCCTTCTGGGCGACTTCAGACACGGGCTTCGCAAGGTCATAAAAAAACAGATAGAAACGTGGAGGAAGGAGACCGGCAGGTTTCGCACCCCGATATGCGTCGGGGACGTGTATCTCTTAGCCCATACTCTTTGGGGACAGGGGATGTCGCCTCTTTTGATCTCCACAGCCAAGAGCGTCAGGCTCAGCGGGCACTGGGCGCCGGAATACACCCTCATGCGCTCGCGGGCCCGCAGGGTGTGGACCAGAGACGGCGAGACTGCGCGAGATCTGACGCGTCATGGCGTCGAGGCGGTTTTCAGCGGCAGTCCCATAATGGACCTCGCCGGCGACGCATCTGACGAGGATCCGTGGGACGGTATGCCGCGTCCAAGGGTGATGCTGCTGCCGGGCAGCAGGCCCCGCGCTTACAAAGACGCCGCGATGCTGCTGGAGGCGGTCAGGTTCATATCGGAGGAGATCGACTGCGGTTTTGTCATGGTGCTTGCTCCGACGCTGGATATGGATATAATGTTTTCCGAGACAAAATGCGGGGTCGATCGCGGCATGATAGTGTCCGGAACCGCTAAGGTCGGGATATACACGGGGCCTATATCCTCCGTCGCCTGCGGAGCGGATCTGCTGATCGGCCTCGGGGGCACGGCGAATCAAGTGGCGGCGGGACTTGGGGTTCCGGTCCTATCTGTGCAGGAGAAGGGCAAGCTCGCGCAGAAAAAACTGCTCAGGGAATCCGAGATACTTACGAAGCCGGACGCAAGATCGCTGGCTTCGGCCGCCGTCAGCATCCTGGGCGACCCGGTGAGACGAAACGCCATGTCCAGGGCGGGCATAGAATCCATGGGAGGCGCCGGGGCTCTGGATTCCGTGGTGAAATACGCGGCGGACGAACTCGGATGGGACGCCAGGTGCAGGCTGTTTGACTCGCTGCGCGGGGAGTGGCCCGAACCGGAAACGAACGCCGTGATGGCAGCCCGGAGCGATTTAAAACGAAGGGAGGAACTCCGGTGGAAGATGTCGAAAAATCTGACCGGCAGAGTGCTCAAATTAGTGAAAATAATAAAGCAGGGGTGACCCTGGGCATCGGCGGCGACAGGCTCGTCGTAGCGGCTGGTCCCTGTATGCTGGAATCTTACGAACTCGGGCTGAATCTGGCCCGGGAACTTGGGAGGATGTGCGCCGAGAGGGGGTTCGGATATATATTCAAGGCTTCCTTCGACAAGGCCAACAGGACATCCATCCGAAGCAAGCGCGGCCCGGGGCTTGAAAAAGGTCTGGAGTGGCTGGCTGAGATCAAACGGCAGACGGGGTATCCGGTGCTGACCGACATACATGAATCCTGTCAGGCGGTCCTGGCCGCCTCCGTGGCGGATATGCTCCAGATACAGGCGTTCCTGTGCAGACAGACCGATTTGCTGACCGCGGCTTCGAAAACAGGACGCCCGCTCAACATCAAAAAGGCCCAGTTCCTCGCGCCGGAAGATATGGCTCCGGTGATAGAGAAGTGCCGGGATTCAGGCGCCGCGGGCGTCGTGCTCTGCGAGAGGGGAACGTCGTTCGGGTATCGCAATCTGGTCGTCGATTTCAGGTCACTTGCGTCGATGCGGAGTCTCGGCGTTCCCGTGATGTTCGACGCCACGCACAGCGTCCAGATGCCGGGGGGGCTGGGCAGCGCCAGCGGAGGGGACAGGAGGTTCGTGCTGCCTCTTTTGCGGGCGGCTCTTGCCGTCGGCGTCGACGCGGTTTTCCTGGAGGTGCACCCCGATCCGGACAGGGCGCTCAGCGACGGCCCCAACATGGCGCCCCTGGCGTCCGTGCCGGCTCTTATGGATCAGATGGCGGCGTTCGACAATATATCGAGAAACGTGACCGGTTTTGCGAGCCTGGACTGGGCACAGGCCGCGAGCCGGAATGACGGCGGGTGAATTTATGAAGAATGACGGGATAAAAAATCTGAGCGACGGCGAATTGCTCGACACCGGCCGGCGTATCATCCTGGACGAGGCCAGAGCACTTGAGGCGGCGTCAAAAAGGATGGGGGCCGAGATGGTCGGCGCAGCCCGTCTCATCTCGTCCTGCGCCGGCAGGGTGGTGGTGTCTGGGCTGGGCAAATCCGGACATGTCGCGCGTAAAATAGCGGCCACATTCGCGTCGCTGGGAGTCCCCGCCTTTTTTCTGCACGCGGTCGAAGCATCCCACGGCGATCTCGGTATGGTCTGCGGAGACGATGTGGGGCTTTTCATAAGCAACAGCGGGGAGACTCAGGAAGTTCTCTCGATGCTTCCCTATTTCCGGCGCATCGGCGCATCGGTGATCGGTTTCACCGGAAGGTCCTCGTCGAGCCTGGCTAAAAATTCCGATATATTCATAGACACAAGCGTAAAGAGGGAAGCGGGTCCGCTGGGCCTTGCCCCTACCTGCAGCACCGCGGTGCAGATGGCGGTCGGGGACGCGATAGCCGGCATATGCGCCGGGATGAAAGGGCTGGGCCCGGAGGATTTCGCCGTCTTCCACCCCGGAGGTTCGCTCGGGCGGAGCCTCCTGCTCCGGGTGGCGGACATCATGGCTTCCGGGGACGCGATGCCTGTGACGGTGATCGGTTCATCGGTGAGGGACGCCCTGTTCGAGATGACCAGCAAAGGGTTCGGGGCCGTGATCGTGGTCGATGGGTCCGGAGAGCTGCGCGGGATATTTACCGACGGCGACCTTCGCAGGCTCATGGAGCGCCGAGGCGTCGGTGTCATGGATATTCCGGCGGAAGAAGGCATGACTGCCTCACCCCGCACGATAAGCCCGGACAGGCTGGCGACCGAGGCGCTGAGGACGATGGAGAAATTCGAGATATCCGTGCTCATAGCCGTCGAAGGCCGCAGACCGGCCGGCATCCTGCACCTTCACGAAATTTTGAAGTCCGGGGTATCGTGAGGCGATAATTTGGCCGCGATAGATTATAATTTTCCCTTAGGACGGTGAGCCGAATGTCCCTGGACGAAATTTCGAACACACATATGGAATACGGGCCGGACGGTTTCGCGCCGGACGGCGTTCGGCCGGAAGCGGGACTTCGTCTCGTCGTGATCATAAGCGACGGCATCAGGGGACATCTGAACCAGAGCCGGGGCGTCGCGTCCTGGCTGTCGCGCCGGACCGGGGCTGAAGTCCTGGAGCTCGAAATACCGGAGATCAGGGGCATCAAGCGCCGCAGCGTGAGCAGGGCCGCCCGGAAACTGCTTGGCGGCAATCGGCGTCAGGCCCGCGACTGGCTTGCCGCGGCTGAGGGAGAGAACGTCATCCGCACCCTGGGACAGCTGCTTTTGAGCAGGGGGATCAGGGAAGGGGAAACGTCGTCTCTGATACTTATTTCCGCCGGTTCCATGGCCGCTTTTTTCAACATCGCCCTCGGATACATCTGGCGCTGCACCTGCGTCACCGTGATGACTCCGAGCGTCATAGGTACGGAACCGTTCGACTTCGCCATTGTGCCGGAACATGACTACCCCGAAGCCATTTCCAACGTGATGACCACGGCTGG
>JAISWP010000183.1 GCA_031271065.1 Synergistaceae bacterium | reverse complement strand
ACTCCGCTTGTTGAGACGAAGCAGCTCCGCAAACTCTTCAAATTGGGGGGAGGCTCATTCCTTCACGCGGTTGATGGTATCGACCTCAAAATTTTTCCGTCGCAGACGCTTGGCGTGGTCGGGGAATCTGGCTGCGGGAAGTCCACGCTCGGCCGAACGATTCTGAAACTCATAGAGCCCACGTCCGGGAACATTCTCTTTGACGGCGCGGACATCACCGGCCTCAGTTCATGGAAGATGCGGCCGATGCGCCGCTCCATGCAGATAATATTTCAGGATCCGTATGCGAGCATTGACCCCAGAAAATCCGTCATAGAGGTCGTGGCGGAGTATCTTTTCATACACAGGCTCCACGGATCGCGCGCCGCCACATACGCCCGGGCGGCCGAACTGATGGATCAGGTCGGGCTTTCCCGCAGGTACGCGAATTCTTACCCGCACGAACTGGATGGAGGGAGACGCCAGCGGATAGGCATAGCGAGAGCCCTCTCCCTGGGCCCCAGGTTCATAGTGTGCGACGAACCTGTCTCCGCCCTCGACGTGTCGATCCAGGCTCAGATATTGAACTTGCTCATGGATCTGCAGGACGAGCTTGGATTGGCTTATATGTTCGTCACGCACGACCTGTCAGTGGTAAAGCACATATCGAACAACATAATGGTCATGTATCTGGGAAAATGCGTGGAGTACGCCTCATCGGGCGATCTATTCGCCAATCCTGCGCATCCGTACACGAAAGCTCTCCTGGCCGCTATACCGAAACCCGACATAAATATGAGGAACAGCGAGATCAAGACGATCAGGGGTGAGGTCACGAGCCCCATCAACGTAAAACCCGGATGCCGTTTCGCTCCGCGGTGCGATATGTGCCGGGATGAGTGCTCGCAGTCCGATCCTCCGCTTGCCGAGATATCGGACGGCCACTTCGCCTCATGCTTTTTCGGCGCGCCGAGGTAGAGAGGTAGAGAAGAAGAAGATGGGGAAGAGACCGCTTTGAACGGCACGGAACGGCTGATAACAGACGCGGTGGACGAGCGGGCCGACGATCTGACGGCGTTTTTTCAGCAGTTTGTGCGCTGCAGGAGTTTTACCGGGCAGGAGGCTGAGGCAGCGAATTTACTGATGGAGGGGCTGAGGGCGCGAGGGTTTACTGACATCGAACTCGTCGAGCGGACTCCGGGACGTCCCAATGTCCTCGGCCGTATCCGAGGCGCGCGGGACGGCCCAACGTATACGTTCAATGGGCATCTGGACGTACTGCCGCCGCAGGAGAATTCATCATGGCCTCATGACCCGTTCGGAGCGTGCATTGAAGACGGCAGGATCTACGGCCGCGGGACAGTGGACATGAAGAGCGGGACCTTCGGATCGTTCTTTGCGGGTCTTGTGTTCTCGTCGCTGGGCGTGCCGATACGCGGCAGCGTGCTGTTCACCGCCGTCTGCGACGAGCTGGTATGCGGCAGGGACGGTGTGCTGTACCTCTTGGAGAAGGGGATAATCAAAAAAAATCATCCCGAAGACTTCGGCATAAACTGTGAACCAACGAATCTAAATGAGATAAATATGGCGACGAAGGGCGTGCTGAGGGCCGATATAACTGTAACCGGCAAGGGTGCGTTCGGCGCGCGCCCTTATCTCGGGATAAACGCCATAAATCACGCGGCGTCGCTGATACTTGAGATAAAACGCCTCGACGAAAGGCTGCGCGGCGATCCCAGGCTGAAGCATCCCCTGCTGGAGCCTCCGAGCGTTCTGGCGGCTATGATAAACGGGGGGGAGGCCTCCAACCTTGTGCCTGAAAGATGCAAGCTCACCGTGACCAGGCGGCTGCATCCGCGTGAAACGATGGAAGGCTGCCTGAATGAGTATCGGGATATTATCGAGCGCCTGCGGAGCGAAGACCCTGAATTTAAAGCGGACGTCGTCCCTTGGGAGGGTTTTCGCCCGCCTGTCGAGGTGCCGGCGGGCGCGCCTGTTGTGTCGGCGTTCGTCAGGGCGCATAAATTGGTGACAGGCAGGGATTTACCGATGACCGGCAGCGAGGGCGGTACTGACGCGTCGCACGTGGTGGCTCAAACCGGAATACCGATGCCGGTGTATGGGCCGGGAGATTATCGCCTGCTGGGGACTGTCGATGAGAATGTTCGCATATCCGACCTCCTGGACGCTGTAAAAGTTTACGCTCTGACAATATACTACATGCTCGGCCTCTAGCCGTTATTCTGAAGGAGTGAGTACAGATGCCCAATCTCTGGGGCGGAAGATTTGAAAAGGAAATGGACGCGATAGTGGAGAAATTCAACGCTTCGATAGGTTTTGACAAACGCCTTTACAACTGCGATATCGATGGCAGCATAGCCCACGTTACGATGCTGGCCGAGACTGGTATAGTCACCGAGCGCGAAAAAGACGATATCGTATCCGCGCTGGAGGGCATAAGGCGCGATATAGCGGATGACAGACTGACCTTTACGACCAGGCAGGAGGATATACACATGGCCGTCGAGGAGACGCTGATCGCTCGTATAGGAGCGACGGGTAAAAAACTGCACACGGCCCGCAGCCGTAACGATCAAGCTCAAGTCGACGTGAGGCTCTATTTCATGAGGGAGACCAAGGAGATACTCGAAGAGCTCGTCAACCTCGGGCAAGTTCTCATAGACAAGGCCTCCGAGAACACTGAAACACTGTTCGTCGGTTTCACGCATATGCAGCACGCCCAGCCCGTCACCGTCGCTTTTCATTTAATGGCTTACTTTCAGATGTTCCGCAGGGATATCGAACGTCTCATCGATACCAGGCGCAGGGCTGATCGAAACCCTCTGGGTTCGGGGGCGCTCGGCGGCACGACGTTCAATATAGACCGGCACAGGACGTCGGAGCTGCTCGGATTCTGCGCCCCGACGGAGAACAGCATGGACGCCGTGAGTGATCGGGATTATATCATCGAATTTCTGTCCGCGGCCTCCATCTCCATGATGCACGTGTCGCGCTTTGCCGAGGAATTTGTATACTGGAACTCGTCAGAGTTCAGGTATATAGCGATAGATGACAGTTTCTGCACAGGAAGCAGCATGATGCCGCAGAAGAAGAATCCCGACATTGCCGAACTGCTTCGCGGGAAGGTCGGCAGAGTGTACGGTGATCTCGTCGCTCTGCTGACCGTGATGAAGGGTACGCCGATGTCCTTCAACAAAGATTTTCAGGAGGACAAGGAGGCCATGTTCGACGCGATGGACACGTGGAGGACATCTATTGCGGTACTGTCCGCGATGCTGCTCAAGACGAGGTTTATTGCCGACGAAATAAACCGTCATTTGAGCAAGGGTTTTTTAGTCGCGACAGATATAGCCGACAGTTTGGCGCGTCAGGGGATTCCGTTCCGGGAGTCTCATGAAATTGTCGGGAAGATGGTCAAATACTGCGAGAATAAGTCATGCGGTTTCGAGGATTTGAATAAAGACGACCTCCTGGCCATAGACGCGCGCTTCGCGTCGATAACCTTGCCGGACCTCTCGATCATGGGCTCTGTAAATGCCAGGGCCACTTTTGGGGGCACGGCCCCGTCTGAGGTCCTCCGCCAGATAAAGACTGGGAAGGAATGGCTGGACGGGATAAAAAATGGGTAACATGCCAGGCTGAAACGCGGCTGCCGGTCCCTCGCTCATCTTTGACGCCCTGCTGCTTCACCCCAGCGAAACGGCGGAGCGTTCTCCAAACCCCCGTATCTCCTTGATTGCCGCGGCGAAGAATACCGCCGGAGGGCTTTGAGCTCAGGCTCCGGCGCGTAAAATAACCCCGCTGCTCCTGGCCGTTTTCGTCCGGCCGCCGGGACGCGGGGTTATCCGAATAAAAACTTTGTTTCGCGCCCGCTCTCTGCCGTTACGGCAGAGAGCGGGCGCGAAGGTTTGGTGTGTCAGGCCGCCGCGCCCCTTCGGGCGTTTCTGGCGAGGGTGTATTGAAACACGACTGCCGCCGCCAGTATCACGGCTCCGATTATGTCGGTGCGAATACCGCTGTCTATAAGGCAGAGCGCGCCTCCGAAGGAAACCAGCCTCAATGCTGCGTTCATCCTGGTGAAAAGATATCCCTCCACGGACGAACCTATCAGGAATACTCCGACACATGCCCCTGCCGCCACGCGAAGCCCTTCGAGAAGCGGGGTGTTTATCAGAAGGAGCTGCGGTGAGTACACGAACATGTACGGCACTATGAAGCCCGCGATCGCGAGCTTGACCGAAGCCCATCCCGTTTTCATCGGATTCCCTCCCGACAGCCCCGCCGCCGCGAAGGCCGCTAAAGCTACAGGGGGAGTCAGGTTGGCGAACATCGCGAAATAGAACGCGAACATGTGAGCTGCTATATCCGGGACTCCAAGTTTCGCGAGAGCGGGAGCCGCTATCGTGGCTGTGATTATGTAAGCCGGGATCGACGGTACCCCCATGCCCAGTATCATGCAGGTTATCATCGTGAATACCAGAGTGAGCAGGAGGCTCTGCCTGCCTATCGAGATGATGGCGTTCGCCATGTTGATGCCGAAGCCCGTCTTCGATATGACTCCCACTATGATACCGACGCAGGCGCAGGCCATAGCCACCGAGACCGTCTGCTTCGCCCCGTCGGCGAACGAGTCGAGGATGTCCTTTACGCTCATCCTGGTGGATGCTTTGAGGCACGCCACGACTATCGTGGATATGATCGTTACGACAGCGGCGTAAACCACCGTTTTGCCGGAGAAAAGGAGGTAGTAAAGCAGTATCGCTATCGGGATCAGGAGATGTCCTTTATCCATGATTACCGCTCCCGCTCTGGGCAGCTTGTCCCTGGACAGCCCTACGAGCCCCAGTTTTCCCGCCCGGAGATGGACCTGGATCATGATGCCGAGATAGTAGAGCAGGGCAGGTATCGCGGCGTGGACTATTATCACCGAGTACTTCACGCTCAATATCTCTGCCATTATGAAGGCGGCCGCTCCCATGACAGGCGGCAGGAGCTGGCCGCCCACCGACGACGCGGCTTCCACCGCGCCGGCGAATTCCTTTGAATAGCCGGTGCGCTTCATGAGGGGGATGGTAAAGGCTCCTGTGGTGACGACGTTCGCGACGGCAGATCCGTTTATCGAGCCGAGAAGGCCGGAAGATATCACGGAGACTTTCGCCGGGCCGCCCTTGGAGTGGCCCGCAAGGGCCATCGCGATATCGTTGAAGAACGCTCCCATTCCGGATTTGCCCATGACCGCCCCGAACATGATAAAGAGGAATATGTAACTCGCCGCCACGCTCACCGAACTTCCGTAAATGCCCTCAGTGTTGGCGAAGAGCTGGTTCGAGAGCTGAATCCACGAGTATCCTCTGTGGGTGAAAAGACCGGGCAGATTGCGGCCCCACAGACCATATATGATGAAAGTTACGCTGAGTACGGGAAGCGCCCATCCGGACATCCTGCGGGTCGCCTCGAGGACGACGGCGGTCAGGATGGTCGCCATGATGAGATCGCTGGTGTTTGGATTGCCGGCTCTCATTATTATCCCTTCGTACTCCAGCCATACATAAATCGGTACTGCGACAGAAAACGCGATGAATATCCAGTCGAAAACGCCGATTTTTTTATAATTGCTCTTTTTGCTGAACGGATACATGATGAAACCGAGCACCAGCATCATTCCCACGTGAATGGAACGGTATTTAAGCACGGCTGGAGGGAAAAACGCGGTTATCAGATGAAAGACCGTCACACCGACGCACGCGGAATAAAACAGTTTGCTCATTATGGGGTTTGAGAGCTTTCTTGTGCTGGATTCTTTGTCCAGGTCTTCGATGAGTTTCTGCTGTTCTTCGGTCAGAACGCCGCTCATCGCTTTGGTTATCTCCTCGTCCGACTCCCCGCCGCCCTGTTTTATTCCAAAGTCTTCCCGCTTGTCATCTGCCATCTGCTGAACTCCTTTCTATTGCAAGACGTACTCTCCTGTGCTGCGGCAGGTATTCTCCGCGGGTGACGAGCCTGTCGTCCATCCTGATATCCTGCGTGGCGGTATGAGAGTTGAGCCATATGAGTTCCTCGAATTTCTGGCCGATCTCTTCCATGTGAATCAGCCCGTCTTTTACGTAGCACACTTTTCCCTTGTTCTCCGGTATCCCGGCTCCGAACGCCGGGAACGTGACGGCGTCCAGTATGAGATTCAGATTTTCGTCTATGTGATAATATTCGTTCCACGGTATGTGTTCCAGCGAGTGTATCCAGCCGAAAAACAGCTTCCCTC
>JAISWP010000170.1 GCA_031271065.1 Synergistaceae bacterium | reverse complement strand
TGCTGTCGGTCAGGCCGAACTACGGGACCGGGATCATACCGTCGATGTACGGCGCGTCGGTTTTGATGCTGCCGCGGGAGGCCGACACTCTGCCCGGCGCTCAATCCCTCCCGGACAGGGCGGACGGCGTGAAAGCGCTCTTGGCCGACCGCGCCGTGAATTTCAGAAGAGGCCTGGCCGGCCGTGTTTTCGACTTCGCGGAGCGCTGGATGGAACTGACGCAGGCGTTTCCGAAAGTGCGAAAGTATGTCCATCTCACCGCCCCGGATCTTCAGGGCCCGTTTCCGCTCGCCGAACTGATGTGGGGTTCCGAAGTATATCTGGCCTTTTACGACGATGAGGATACGATCATAGAGGCGTTGGATTTTTTTGCCTGGGTCATAGCCGCGTTCCTCGAAAAATATCTCGCCCTGATCCCTCCCTTCGACTCCGGACATTCGGTGGAATGGGGCCTCCTGCACAAAGGTCACATCATAATACGCGACGACGCCGCGATGAATATTTCGGGCGAGATGTACAGGGAGTTCGTAAAACCCAGGGATTCCGCGCTCATCGGCATGTTCGGCGGGGGTATACACTTCTGCGGCAGAGGGGACCACTATATTGCGCACATCGCTGACATAGAGGGGCTGTCGACCTTCAACATGTCGCAGCCGGAGTGCAACGACATGGAGGTCATCTACAGGAATACGGCGGACCGGGGGATAGTCATAATAGGGCTGCCCGAGTGGGAGGTGCGCCGCGCGGTATCTTCCGGCAGGGATCTGAGCGGCAGAGTCCACTGCGGCGCGTCCATAGCGGCATGGGCCGATATGAAGGTGCCGCGGTGAGGGCGCCGCGTCTTTAGATTTAGAATCGGTTACATGCCCGAAATTTAAACTCGCGCGTCCTCTGACGTCATTTATTTTTGAGGGTTTTGCCGTACCAGAGGGCGAGCCCTTGGGCGTTCAGTTCCATTGCGACCCTCATCACTCTGCACGACGAATCGGTGAAACAGGGGCAGTCCTGAAGCTCCCTCTCCGCTGCGTATATATCTTTCAGCCCGGCCCTGATCTCCTCCAGGTCTCCGTTTACCGAACCGGCCAGCTCTGTATAGCGTTCGAGCTGCCTGTACAGGCTCGAAGCTATATCGGCGCGGGCCGCTCGACCGAAGTGGGTCAGGTAGAGGTATTCCGGTTCGAGTGACTCTATCCTGCGCATGGAGGCTTCCATCGCCTCCGGGTCGAACTGGACCGGGGATGTCGTCAGCATCACGCCGGTACCGCTCTGGTTTCTCAGTTCGAGATAAGACATCCCGAAGGCGTCGCCGGTGAATACGCCGTTTGTCCTGGCGTCGAGGAAAGCCAGATGATGCAGCGCGTGCCCGGGGGTATCCATGCAGACTATGGTGCGGTTTCCGACCCTGAACTCGTCCCCGTCTCCGGCTGTGACGACGAGATCTTCCGGCACGGGGAGCACCTTGCCGTAGAGCCTGTCAAAGGTCTTTGCGCCGTATATCTCCGCTGCCCCTCTGACCAGCTTCTCCGGGTCGATGACGTGCCTCGCGCCCCTTTTGTGCACCACCACCCTGGCGTTCGGGAACTCCTTCACGAACGCGCCGGCGCCGCCTGAGTGGTCCAGGTGGACGTGGGTCAGGAATATATAGTCCACGCTGCCGCTCTCCGCGCCCATATCCCTCATGGCGCGCGTCACCGGCTCTAGGGCCGCCCTGCTGGCGGTGTCCACTATCGCGGTCCGTCCTTCGTCCCGTATTATGTAGATCGATGCGACTCCGCCGCCTTCGTAGCCCGAGTCCGCGTTATATATGCCGTTTTTGTAATCCGTGACGATATCGCTCATCGTTACCTTTCTCCGGAGATGATTTTTTCGAGAAGCGCGTCGCCGCGCAGAGAGAGCCAGTCCTCCAGGGACAGCCCCTCCGGGCGGGCAAGTTCACCCAGGCTGCGCCGCGCCAGTATTTCGGCCGATTCCGCGCGGGTTACGCGGAAAGATGCCGCCCAGTTGTTGACGATGGTCTTTCTTCTCGAAGCAAAGGACCCGGACAGAAGCCGCCTCCATATTTTGTCCGCCGGCAGGGATTTCGCGCCGGCATTTGAACCCCCGAGCGTTATCTCCACTATCGCCGAATCGACGCGCGGGACCGGGTAAAACGCGCTCCTGGATACCTTGCGGACCACCGACGCGCCCCCGAGCGCGGCTATCGTGACGGAAAGAGGGTCGGACGTCCGCCTGCCCGCGCCGCATGACAACCGTTCAGCCGCTTCGGCCTGGGTCATCAGCAGCATATACGTCATTCTGCCTGACGGATATATTTCCAGCATCCGCCAGATGACAGGGGTAGTTATGTGATATGGCAGATTTGCGACGACTGAGACCGGGTCGATCCCGGCTTTTGAGTAGTCGAACCTGACCGCGTCGCCCCAGTGAAGGCGGAACCTGGGGTCTTTCGTCAGCGGTTCCAGTTCGGGAGCGAGCCGGGTGTCCAGCTCCACCGCGTCGAGCCTTGGGCATCCGGACTTCAGGATCGCTTTCGTGAGGACGCCGCTTCCCGGTCCTATCTCGAGGACCGGGCCGGGAGCGCGCAGCGCCCGCCCGGCCATCCAATCCGCTACGGAACTGTCCCGGAGAAAGTTCTGCCCTATGTCCGTGTTGTGGCGGAACGTCATGAACCGGCGTCGCGCGGTTCGCCCGAATTTTCCTCCGCCAGCGGTTCCCATCCGCCTCCCAGAGCCTTGAAGATGCGTATGAGATTGCTGGTCATCTGCCCGTCGCTGGTGACAAGCTGATCCTCCAGCGACAGAAGGGTAACCTGGGCACCGATGACGTTGCTGAAATCCGTCAGTCCGCTGCTGTATTTGTCGTCGGCTACTTCCAGAGCCGCCCGGGCCGCCTCTATGCCGTTTTTAAGCGCCGCGCTTCGCTCCATCTCCTGAGCGTTGGCGGCAAGGGCATTGCGAACCTCGGCCACCGCGGCGAGCACCGCGCCCTCGTATGCCGCGAGCAGCTGCTCCTCCCGGGCCGTCTGCACCTGGATGTTTTTCCTTATGGCCCCTCCGTGGAAGATAGGGAGCGTTATACGGGGCCCGAAGCTGAAGCCGTAGCTGCCGCCCGAAAACAGCGTGCTTCCGCTCAGTGTCTCGAGCCCTATCGAACCCGCGAGATAGAATTTGGGATAGAGGTCACGCTCCGCCGATTTCCGCAGAGCTATCTGGGACTCAAGAGCCCGCTCGGCGGCTCTCACATCGGGTCTCTGCCGTATCGCGTCCGCCGGAATGCCCGTAAAATCGTCCTCTTCAAAAAGCCTAGGGAGTTCCGCCCTCTCGTCGAGCATGGTCTCCAGAGCGCCGGGAACTTCCCCCGTCAGTATGGCGAGCGCGTTCAGGACGTTTTCCATGCTGGTGCGGATGGGAGGAATGGATGCCTTGGTCTGCTCGACCGTGTAGCGCGCCTGGTTCATGGCGAGGGAATCCCTGAGCCCCGCCTCATACTGGGACGTCAGCAGCGCCAGTGTCTCCTCCTGAAGGGCCCTGTTGCTCTCGGCTATCCGCAGACGTTCCTGGAGCACGCAGAAAGAGACGTAGTTCAGCGCCGTTTCAGACGAGAGTGTGACCCACGCCGAGTGCAGCGCGGCGTAGCTCGCTTCCAGGTTTGCCTCCGCCGCTTCCGTCTTGAGCCGCTGCCCTCCGAATATGTCTATCTCCCAGGACGCGTCTATCCCCAGTTTTGTTATCTCCGCCCTGACGCCTCTGCTGGCGGAGTTTTCGGAGGCCTCGCTGTGAGTCCAGCTGTCGGTGTTGTCGAGCCACGGCAGGGCGGCCGAACGGCTTATGCCCAGGGCCGCCCGCGCTTCCAGGACGCGGGCCCGGGCGCCGGCCAGGTCTTTGTTGTTCTCGAACGCCATCATTATGAGGAGGGTCATGGTCTTGCTGTCCATGCGGAGGAACCACCGCTTCAGGGTTTCCGGGGACAGTTCCCTCTTTTCGCCGTCCGCCGCGCCGCCCGCGTACTTATTCTCGTACTTGTGCGCCAGCGAACTCCAGTCGCCGGACGTTATCGCTTCATCGTCGGAAATCGGCGGGGGAGGGATGTCAGCCGCCCCTATCCGCTCGCCGTACCTGCGCAGGATGGAGTTCCACGCCTCCGGGCCAGCCTGGTCCTGCGAACCGGCGTATACCGCGCCGGCGCGGATAAACACCGCCAGACAGACCGCCGTCATGACGGCGGCAAGTTTACTGCTCCGTTCCTTCAACGGCGCTCACCCCCTTTCTCGATGAAAAAATATATCCAAACAGCCGTTTTACTCTCTCTCGGCTGGTCTGAAGCGCCACGTAGAGCCCGGGGATGAGAAATATGCCGAGCGTCGTGGCCAGGCTCATCCCGAAGAACATCGTCGTTCCCACGTGCATCCTGCTTCCCGCGCCAGCCCCTTCGGCCGCGAGCATCGGGGAGACCCCTATCACGCAGGTCAGCGCCGTCATCATGACCGATCGGAACCTCTCGCGTCCGGCCTCCGCCGCCGCGTCCAGTATCGACATGCCGTTTATCTCGTGCTGTTCCTGGGCGAACTCTATGATGAGTATGGCGTTTTTGGCGGCGAGCCCCACAAGAAGAAGTATGCCGAGCTGAGCGTAGATGCTCAGCGACAGCCCCATGACATTTATACCTATCAGAGCGCCGAGAAGCGCCACCGGCAGCGATAAGATGACTCCCAAAGGCACCGTCCAGCTCTCGTATTGCGCTACCAGGAAGAGATAGCCGAAAATGAGGGCTATCAGAACGATCATGATGGTCTGTCCCTGCGCCTGCTGTTCCTGATAGGTCATGCCGGACCATTCGCCGACATAGCCCTCGGGCAGTTCGCGGGTGAGCTGTTCGACCCTCTCTATCCCCTGTCCGGAGGAGAACCCCGGTCTCATGAGGGCCGTTATCGGCGCAGACGGGTACAGGTTGTACCTGCTGATGGACCTTGGAGCGAGAGTCTGCCGTATGGAGGTGAACGTCTCCAGCGGCACCCTGTCGCCCGCGGCGTTCCTGACGTAGATGTTCCCGACGCTGTCCATCCTGTTCCTGAACATCCAGTCACTCTGGAGAATGACCTTGTTCACCTGGGAGCCTATGTTGATGTCGTTTATATAAGCGGTCCCGAAGTACGTCTGAAGCGTGGAGAATACGGCGGGCACGGTGACTCCCATCATCTCGGCCTTCTCCCGGTCTATGTCCACGAAGATGTGCGGCGTGTTCGCCGTGTAGGTGCTGAAAGCGTACATGAATTCCGGCGACTGCATGATCTTCATCATGAAATCGTTCATCACGGCTTCCATCCTGTTCGGGTCGTTTTCGATCCTGGACTGGAGCTCCAGAGAGACGCCGTTTGCCTCTCCCAGTCCTGTAATGGCGGGAAGGGCAACGATGTTGATCTGGGCTTCCGTAATCCCCGCGGCGATGCCTCGGAGGCTGTTCATTATCGCGTCCTGCCTGGTGTCGGGAGTTCTGCGCAGCCTCCAGTTTTCGAGGGCCAGCACCATAGTCCCCACGTTCTCTCCGGACGCGCCCATCATGGAGAACCCGTCCACCGACATGATGTACTTTACGCCCGGAAGCCCTCTGCTCTGAGATACCAGTCTGCCCACGACCTCCCTGGTCCTGTTCTGGGACGCGCCCTCCGGAAGCTGTATCATCGCCATGATCACTCCCTGGTCCTCCTCCGGGATGAACTCGGTTCTGGTGCGGCTGTACATGTAGTAGGACGCTCCCAGTACCGCCGCGAAAAGGAGCAGGGTCACGACCGTCTTGCGGGCTATCCACATCGCCCCTCTGACGTAGCCCTTCGTTGAGAGGCTGACGCCCTTGTTGAACCAGGCGAGGGGCCCCCGGGTCTTCGGCCTCACGTTGTCCAGCATGTGGGCGCACATGGCCGGGCTCAGGGTCAGCGCCACTATCAGCGAGAATACCACGGAGAACGATATGGTGACAGCGAACTGGCGGTAGATGACTCCCGTTATGCTCTGCATGAATGTCACGGGCACGAATATGGCGAGGAATACCATCGTGGTCGCCGTCATCGGCCCCGATACGTCCTTCATAGCCTGTATGGTCGCGTCGACCGAGTTGACCTTGTCCCGTTCCATCACGAAAATGACGCGTTCAACGACTATTATCGCGTCGTCGACGACCGTGCCTATGACGAGCACCAAACCGAACAGGGTGAGTATATTTATGCTGAACCCGAGTACAAAGAGCCCGATGAAGGTGGCGATGAGAGATATGGGGATCGCCGCCACCGGTACCAGTGTGACCCGCCAGTCCTGCAGGAACAGGTAGCAGAGGGACACGACCAGAGTGAATGTGATTGCGAGAGTAGTTATTATCTCCAGTATCGTCGCCTTCACGAAATCGGTGGAGTCGTAGCCTATCACGAATTCCACATCCTCCGGAAGCGTCTTTTCCAGGTCCGTCATGACCGCGCGCACTCCGTTCATGACGTCCAGCGCGTTCGCGTCGGCCGCCTGGGACAAGAGCATCATCGCGCTGGGGCTTCCGTTAAGCCCGGCGCTCATCCCGTAGCTCTCAGAACCGAGTTCTATGCGGGCCACGTCTTTGAGTTTGGTCTGGCCCCTCTCCGATGTCCTGATGACTATATCCTCGAACTCCCGGACGTTTGAGAGGCGCCCTCTGGTGGTGAGGGAGTAGACCATAGCTGTTTCGGCCTTCGTATCTCCCAGTCCGGAGCCGATGGAGCCCAGTGAGGCCTGGCGGTTCTGGGCGGAAATCGCGCCCGCCACGTCCGACGCGGACAGCCCCAGCGACGCGAGGGTGTCGGGGTTGAGCCAGACCCTCAGGCTGTACCTCGCGCCGAATACCTGCACGTCCCCTATGCCCGGCACCCGTTTCAGCACGTTCATGACGTTGTTGTAAGCGTAGTCCAGAAGGTACAGCGCGTCGCGGGTCCCGTTCGGCGACGTGAGCGCCGCGAAACCCAGCATGTTCGAGAAACTTTTCAATATGGTGATCCCCCGCTGGGTGACCTCGGCGGGCAGCAGGGGAGTGACCTGCTGGATCCTGTTCTGAACGTTGATGAGAGCCATGTCGGTGTTGGAGCCGACTCCGAACGTTATGGTCAGGCTGTAATTGCCGGAGTTGTCGGAGGACGAACTCATGTAGAGCATATCCTCGACGCCGTTCATCGCCTCCTCCAGCGGGGCCCCTACGGTGTTGGCCAGTGTGGCGGCGTCCGCGCCCGGATAGCTCGCGAACACCATGACAGTGGGCGGCGCTACGTCGGGATACTGTTTGATCGGAAGGTTGAGCCCCGCAATGACGCCGGCTATCACCAGCACGGCGGCTATTACCATGGCGAAGCGCGGTCTTCTTATAAAAAATTTGGAGAACATGATTTTAGTCTGCCCCCGTCTGATTTCCGCCGGAGATCGGCAGCAGGTCGTAACCCGACTCCCGCGCCAGCTCGGAGGGGCTTTTCGCCGCCTGGTCCGCGGAGGGGTAGTTCGGTCTTACCGTCATCCCCGGCCGCACATTGTGCAGACCCTTCACTATTATCTTTTCCCCGGACGCAAGCCCCGAGACGATCTCTCTGTAGGTGCCCGTCTCCGTTCCCAGGCTGACGCCGCGTCTTTGGGCCGCGTTGTTTTCGTCTATCACATAGACGAAGTCGCCGGACGAGTCCGCCAGCAGCGCTTCCTGGGGCACTATCGGCGCCGTGCGGGATTTGACGGGCTTCGTGTTTACCCTGACCATCGAACCAGGTATCAGCGCGCCCTCTTTGTTGGCGAAACGCAGGTACACCGTTATCGTTCCGGTCATAGCGTCCATTTCGTTCTCCTCGAAGTCGCGCTCGCCCTTGTGGGGGTAACTCGTGCCGTCGACCAGGGTCAGGGCCGCGTCGAAGACGGCTCCGGAGGACCTGAACGCGCCGATCTGCTCCATGTAATTTCTGTCGGACATCGCGTAGGAGACCCGTATCGGGTCCGTCTGGACGATGCTTGTGAGCGGAGCGCCGGCCGGGGTCACGAAGTTGCCCCTCGTGGCCTCCGCGCGGCCTATCCGGCCCGATATCGGGGCGGTTATCCTGGTGAAATCCAGGTCTATCTGAGCTAGGCGCAGGGCGGCCTTTGCCTGCTCTACGGCGGCGCGGCTCTGCTCCACGTCGCTTGCCGCCATGTCCGCGTCGCTCGCCGATACGCTGCGTTTGTCCGCCGCCTTGAGGCGGTCGTTGTATTTGACGGCCCGGGAGAGGCTGGCCTGGGCTTTTGCTAGATCAGCCTTTCTCTGCTGCGCAATCGCCTGATACTGTGCGCTGTCGATGGTAAAGAGAAGATCGCCCTCACTGACCAGGGAGCCCTCCTTGAAATGGATCGACTCTATCTGTCCCGATATCCTCGGTTTGACGAGCACGGTCTGTACAGGTTCCACCCTGCCTATATATTCGCGGCCCAGCGCCAGATCCGCTATGGCTACCACGTGGCCCACGACGGGCGGCGCCGGGGGAGCGGGAGGGGCCGCGGCCTCGTCGGCGGCTGACGCCGGCGAGGGTGTGACAGACTGCACGGAATTGAGCAGCCTTTTGGATATTTCTTCGAAACGCGAGCTCGAAAAGAACGCCAGTATCCCCATCAGCGCGAAGGCTGCCAGGGACTTGAGGAAATTCGAGCGGCCCGGGCCTTTTCCCGCGTCTTTTTGGGGCGTGTGTTCGGGAAGTGTCATAACGTATTACACCGTCTCTTTCAGATTGTAATATTCCGCGCCGCCGCTGAGCCGGACTATGCTGTCGCCGCATCTCAGCTCGCGCTCCAGCGCCGAGAAGATGAAGTCCGTGTATTTCGCGAAGTCCATCTCGTAAAGTTCGTGCATCTGTCCGTGTATCTGATAGAAAAATATTCCGTGAAATACAGCCGACAGCAAAAGCGATATTTCCTTCGCGGGTATGTCCCCCCTTATCTCCCTGTCTGCCTGCGCTCTGCCTATTATGTCCGACACTAACTCCTGTTCGCGGACTGCCATGTCTTTAAGCGAGACAATAACGCGCTCGGCGACCTCCTGCGGCCATTCATGCCTGCGATGGAGTATGCCCAGCATCCTTCGTATGTGCTCACTGTCGCCTCCCGCCAGTATTTTTTTCCCGAAAAAACACCTGAGCCCCGCGAAGCCCTCGGGGAGAGCGTCCGGCTCGAAGAGTGAACTCCAGACGTCCTCGCACATTTCGATAAGGAGGCTCGCCAGAAGATCGTTTTTATTTTTGAAGTGCCAGTAGACGGCGCCTTTGGAAAGACCGATCCTGCGGGCTATCTCGCTCATCGACACGCTCGGCAGCGGCTTTTCGCTCATCACGTCCAGCGCCGAGTCGAGCAGTTTCCGCCTCGTCTCAAGGGCGCTCTCTTTAGTTCTTCTCACCCCTCAGTCATCCCCTCCTTTTATAGAGATAGAGTAAATATAGTTACAAATCAGAACCGCGGCGGTCGCATTAAATTTGCCCCGCGGTCCCGCCCGCCGCGGAGCGGGACGCCCCGCCCCGCATTTTAATTTTAAAGACAGATAAAGATGTTTTTGTCTTTAAATTAAA
>JAISWP010000185.1 GCA_031271065.1 Synergistaceae bacterium | reverse complement strand
CTGCCTCCGTTCCTGAGAGGGCCGTACCCCACCATGTACGTCACGCGTCCCTGGACGGTGCGCCAGTACGCGGGATTTTCCACAGCAGAGGAGAGCAATGCCTTCTACCGCAGAAACCTGGCGGCCGGGCAGAAGGGACTCTCGATAGCCTTCGACCTGGCCACCCACAGAGGGTACGACTCGGATCATCCCAGGGTCGTGGGCGACGTGGGCAAGGCCGGGGTCGCGGTTGACTCCATACTGGACATGGAGATACTCTTCTCCGGGATACCGCTCGACAAAATGTCCGTTTCCATGACGATGAACGGCGCGGTCCTGCCGGTTCTGGCTTTTTATATAGTCGCGGCCGAAGAACAGGGAGTCGATAAATCGATCCTCAACGGAACGATTCAGAACGACATCCTCAAAGAGTTTATGGTGCGCAACACTTATATATACCCTCCGGCGGCGTCCATGAGGATAATCGGCGACATATTCGCCTACACGTCCCGCAATATGCCCAAGTTCAACAGCATCAGCATATCCGGGTACCACATTCAGGAGGCGGGAGCCACGGCGGACATAGAACTGGCCTACACCCTGGCCGACGGTTTGGAATACCTCCGCACCGGAGTCAAGGCCGGACTTCCGATAGACGACTTCGCTCCAAGGATCTCGTTTTTCTGGGGTATCGGCAAAAACTACTTCATGGAGGTCGCCAAGATGCGCGCGGCCCGCATACTGTGGGCCAAGATAGTCAAGAGCTTCGGCCCTAAAAACCCGAAATCCATGGCCCTGCGCACGCACTGCCAGACCTCCGGATGGAGCCTCACGGAGCAGGACCCCTTCAACAACGTTGAGCGCACCTGCATCGAGGCCATGGGAGCCGCGCTGGGGCACACCCAGTCGCTGCACACCAACGCTCTGGACGAGGCTATAGCGCTTCCGACTGACTTCTCGGCCCGCATAGCCCGCAACACCCAGCTTTACATACAGGACGAGACGAAGGTCTGCAAGGTCATCGATCCGTGGGGAGGCTCCTACTACGTGGAGTCCCTCACCAACGAGCTGATGAAACGGAGCTGGGCTCTGATCCGTGAAGTGGAGGGACTGGGTGGGATGGCCGCCGCCATAGACACGGGGCTCCCGAAGATGAAAATCGAGGAAGCGGCGGCTCGTATGCAGGCCCGCATCGACTCGAAGACCGAGAAGATCGTCGGGGTCAACTGCTATCGGCTCGAAAAAGAGGACCCGATCGAGATACTGGAGGTCGACAACACAGCGGTGCGCCAGGCCCAGATCGCCCGTCTGGAAAAACTGCGGGCCACCAGGGATCAGGAACATGCAAAGCGCGCTCTTGCCGCGATAACGAACGCGATGGAGAACGGGACCGGAAATCTGCTTGAGCTCGCCGTGAACGCGGCCCGCGCCCGCGCGTCGCTCGGGGAGATATCCGACGCTATCGAGACAGTCTGCGGGAGGCATAAGGCCATTATCAGATCGATATCGGGAATTTACAGCAGCGAGTTCAGCGACGAGGACGTGATAAACGAAGTCCGCGCCATGACCGACGAATTCGAGCGCAAAGAGGGGCGCAGACCCAGGATAATGATCGCAAAAATGGGCCAGGACGGACACGATCGAGGAGCGAAAGTCATCGCCACGGCGTTCGCGGATATGGGTTACGACGTGGATATGGGGCCTCTCTTCCAGACCGCCCAGGAAGCGGCGCGGGACGCGGTGGACAATGACGTGCACATCATAGGCATGAGTTCGCTGGCCGCGGGCCACAAGACCCTCCTGCCGCAGCTCGTCGACGAACTGAAACGTCTCGGGCGTCCCGACATAATCGCGGTCGTCGGCGGAGTCATCCCGGCCCAGGACTATGACTTCCTGCGCAGCGCCGGAGCGGTGGCCATATTCGGCCCCGGCACTATCATCCCGGTGGCCGCAAAAAAGGTAATGGAAGAACTCAACAGGCGTGTATTCGGATAACGGCGGCAATCACGGGACAAAACTTCCCGAGTGGGCTCCGCGGGACGGCGGCGCGGAATACGCGTCCCGCGTCATGAGCGGAGTCCGCTCATCTCACGACGGCATGGAAGCAGCCGCGCCGGGACTCGATAAGCAGGCTCAGACAAAGCGCAGAGGCCTCTCCATAGACGAATACGTCTCCGGTATCCTGTCCGGGGACAGGACGATATTGTCCCGGGCCATAACTCTGGTCGAGAGCAATTCCGAGGCGCATTTCGAGACCGCCCGGCAGGTGGTGAAAGAGATACTCCCGCGAACCGGACGTTCCGTCAGAGTAGGGATAACCGGCGTGCCGGGCGCCGGGAAGAGCACTTTCATAGACGCTCTGGGGACCATGCTCTGCGGGAGCGGACACAAGGTCGCGGTACTGGCGGTGGACCCCAGCAGCCGGGTGACAAAGGGCAGCATCCTCGGAGACAAGACCAGGATGGAAAATCTCTCCCGCCATAAAAACGCCTTCATAAGACCCTCTCCTTCCGGCGGAACGCTGGGCGGTCTGACCCGCAAAAGCAGGGAGACCATGCTGCTCTGCGAGGCGGCCGGGCATGACGTGATACTGGTGGAAACGGTGGGAGTCGGCCAGAGCGAGGCCGCAGTGCGCGACATGGTGGACTTCTTCCTGCTCATGGTCCTCACCGGCGCGGGAGACGAGCTCCAAGGCATCAAAAAAGGCGTCATGGAACTGGCCGACGCCATACTGGTAAACAAGGCAGACGGAAACAACCTCCTGAGGGCCAGCACCACCAGAGCCGAATACGACAGAATCCTGCACTACCTCCGGCCCGCCACCGAGGGCTGGACGACCCGGGCTTACACGTGTTCCGCGGCGGAAGGAACCGGTGTGAGAGACATCTGGGACGTGGTGACGGACTTCATGGCAAACGTAAAATCCTCCGGCGTCTGCGGCGAACGGCGCAGACAGCAGACGCTTTCATGGGTCTACAGGATGGTCGAGGACTACCTGAAACAGAAGTTCTACCGCAGCCCCGCTGTGGCGAGGGAACGAAATCACATCGAGGGAAGCGTCGTGTCGGGAAAACTCTCCGCCACGGAAGCAGCGTCCGAACTCATACGCCTCTACGAGGGCCTCTGACAGAACGGCGTCAGATGCGCTCCGTGCGTGTCGCTCCGCTTCTTTGCCTTATGTTATTATTTCAGGCGTCGACAGGGTGCCGGAAAGACGCAGAAAACCGGAAGAAACTGCACGGCGTCAAATAGCCCAGTCATCATCTGTTTTTAAAAACCATCCCGCGTCAAAAGAATAAATTCAAGCCGAAGATATCAAGCCCCCGCACAGGTCATAAGCTGCGCCGCCGAGTGATGCGCCCAAAACGGCGGAGGGTCCTCCTTGCAGCCAGAAATCGCCTGACAGAGCGGGATTGAAGCGTCAGCTCGCAGCGCGGGCCGCCAGCGCCGGTCATCGACGCTTTAAAATCTGCCGCCGGCATCCGATCTTTCTAAGAGTTAAAAATATTACAAATGCTGATATATACGGTTATTATAAGAAAACACAGCCCAATATCGAGAGTATCCAAACTAGCCTTTATATTTCGAAAAAAT
>JAISWP010000019.1 GCA_031271065.1 Synergistaceae bacterium | reverse complement strand
TCGAAATGGATCTGCCCGGCACTCATGTGGAATGGAGCACCAACGAGAAAGTCGCTTTTGAAGTGGCGGCCGGAGCCGCCTTTGCCGGTCATCGAGCCCTGTGCACCATGAAGATGTCCGGTCTCAACGTGTGCTATGACTCGCTGATCGGTGTGGCGTACTCCGGATGCGCGGGGGGGCTGGTCGTATTCGTGGCGGACGACCCCGGCGTGAGCGCCGGGATGTGCGAACAGGACACCAGGCTCTTCGCGGTCATGTCGGACATGCCGATGCTCGAGCCGTGCTCCCTGCAGGAAATATACGACATGACGCCGGAGGCGTTCAGCATGGCCGAAAAGATCGGAGGGCCGGTATTCCTGCGCCTCGTGACAAACAACTCCCAGTCTCACGGCGTAATCCAGACAGACGACAGGATCCTGCCCAAAGAGAGCGCCCCCCTGCCTCCCTACGATCCGGCCAAATACACGAAGGCCGGCGCGGCGATATGCATGCAGCAGCACCGCGACCTGATAGCCCGTCTCGAAGCGGCCGAAAAATACATAGCCGAACGTGACTTGAACAAACTCGACCTGAAAACCAAGGGCGGGCTGGGTATCATCTCCGTCGGGATCACAAACGGGTATCTCTGCGAGGCTCTCGAAAACCTCCGGGGCGCCGGGACCGACATCTCGGGGATATCCACCCTCCGCCTTGCCGCGAGCGTGCCCTGCGGAAAGGACAAGGCGGCCGCACTGCTGACGAACTGCTCGAAGGTGCTGGTGGCTGAGGAACTCGAGGCGATAATCGAAAAGCACTGTTTCATCGAGGCGTACAAGAGCAGGCTTGATGTCAAAATTCTCGGAAAGGAGGATGGAACGTTCAGCCGCATAGGTCAATTCGACGCGAGGCTCGTCGAAAACGGCATCCGCAAGGCGCTGGATATTCCCCCGCTGGACACCCATTTGAAGGAAAAGCCGGAACGTCTCTGCGCCGCCCGCCCGATAGGCTTCTGCGCGGGATGTCCGCACCGCGGGACCTATATGGGGCTCGAAAAGGGTCTCAAGGCCCTCGGGTTTAAAAAAGAGCAGGTATTCATCACGGGAGATATCGGCTGCACCATACTTGGCAGCTGCCCCCCCTTCGACATCCTCTGGACGGAGCTCTCCATGGGCGCCAGCATCCCGTTCGCCCACGGAGTGGCGTACAGCAATATCCCGTCTCCGGTCATAGCCACGATAGGCGACTCGACATTCTTCCACGCCGGAATAGCGGGGCTCGTCAACGCGATCCAGCACAACATCGATATGCTCGTGGTCATACTGGACAACGGCTGGACAGCCATGACCGGGATGCAGGTGAACCCCGGCACAGGCCAGGAATTCCAGAAGAGCGGCTGGAAGCGGCTGGACATAGAACCACTGGTGAGAGGGCTCGGCGTCGAGCACCTGTGGACGGCTGACGCCTACGATGTGAACGCGATCGCCGAGGCCACCGAAAAAGCCCTCAAGCTCCCGGGCCTAAAGGTGATACTCTCCCGGAGAGAATGCGCCATCCAGGCCGCGCGTCACAAGGTGAAATACCCTCCCATCACGTTCGAGGAGAAAAAATGCGTCGGATGCAAGAAGTGCATCGACGTGACCGGCTGTCCCGCAATCGAACTCAAGGGCAAAGTAATAGCGATAGACCAGATGCAGTGCAACAATTGCGGCCTTTGCGCCGGAGTATGCCCCACCAAGGCGCTCCGCGCGGCCGGTTAGGAGGCGGAATCATGAGCGGCTGCTTCGACATATACACGGTAGGCGTAGGCGGACAGGGCGTACTTACCATCTCCGACATCATCACCCTTGCCGCCGCGGATAAGGGAATAGGAATCAACTTCTTCCCGACGAAGGGAATGGCCCAGCGGGGAGGTTTCGTAAAGGCGCAGCTGCGTCTGGGACGAGAACAGGGGACTTACTCGCCCAGCATCTCCGAGGGAAGCGCGGACCTGATAGTCTCCATGGAACTCTCCGAGACCCTCAAAGCGGTGCGCTACGGCAAACGCGGCGCCGATTACGTCGTCCTGGGCCTTCGCTGGCAGCCCACCGCGGTCATGCTCGGCAAGGCGCCGTATCCAGACGAAAAGCAGGTCGCGGATGAGATACGCGCAGCGGAAGGCGTGCTCCACTATCTGGCCCCCGCGGATATTCCGGGGGACATGAGGGGCAACCTCTACACTCTCGGCGCGGCCTGCGCTCACTCCCGCCTCAATGAATTTTTCGACAAGGACGGCATAGAGAAGATCATCGCGGATCGCTGGCCGAAGGTGAAAGAGAGCAACATAGCCACATTCCGCGCCGGATATTCAGCTCCGCTGAAAACTTTGTAAATCCGCCCGGGCGCGGGGCCGGAATCCGGCTGAACCGACCGGCTCCGCGCCCGCTCTTTGAAAGGCAGGCAGCTTACATATGGATGATCTGCAATCGTTGTTTTACCCCGAATCCGTCGCCGTATTCGGCTCGGCTGGAGAGGGGAAGCTCGCGAACGTGCTGATAGGGCGTATTCTGGACGGCGGCATGAAGCGGGTATACGCTGTGAACCCGAAGGGAGAGTCAGTCCGCGCCGCGAAGGGCTACCAGTCTCTTTCGGCGCTCCCCCAGGCCGTCGATATGGCGGTGATAGCATCTCCCGCCAAAACCGTGAACGGCATTCTGGAGGACTGCGGGCGTACCGGGGTGAAAGCGGCGGTGATAATCAGCTCAGGTTTTTCCGAAGCTGGAAACGAAGCCGGGGAACGCGAAATAATAGAAACCGCGAAACGTCACGGCGTCCGCTTCATAGGCCCCAACTGCGCCGGAATGGTCTGCACCCACGGCGGGCTCGTCGCTACCCTTGAGACCGCGCCTCCGGCCGGCAGTATTTCCATGATCTCTCAAAGCGGCGCGGTCGGGGGCTCGTTCATGGCCCTTTCCGCCGACGACGGAGTCGGTATCGCAAAATTCGTGAGCTACGGCAACGGCGGCGACCTTACAGTGCTGGAACTGCTGCGGTACCTGAAAGAGGACGGCAAGACCAGGGTCATAGCCCTGTATCTCGAAACGGTGCCGTACGGACGCGAGTTCATGAGGACCGTGAGAGAAGTCTGCGCGGTAAAGCCCGTCGTGATCGTCAAATCCGGGCGCACCAGCACAGGACAGCGGGCGGCCCTATCCCACACCGGCTCGATGGCCGGCGCGGACGCGGTATGCGACGCGGCGCTGCGCCAGTGCGGAGCTTACAGAGTCGATACTCTCCAAGATCTGTTCGAGGTCTGCAAGGGTTTCGCCACCCTTCCCCCGGTGCGGGGCAGAAGGCTCTCCATAGTGACCAACTCCGGCGGTCCCGGCGTCATGACGGTTGACAAAGCCGAGATGAGCGGGCTTTTGATCGAGGAGACCCCGGACGGGCTAAAAGAGCGCCTGCGCGGGTTCCTGCCGTCCTTCGCGGGACTCCGCAACCCGATAGAC
>JAISWP010000147.1 GCA_031271065.1 Synergistaceae bacterium | reverse complement strand
GTGGTCATAGGAGGCACCAGCATGAGCGGAGGCAAAGGCAGCTTGATAGGCACGTTTTTCGGGGCAGCCATAATAGGCGTCCTCAACAACGGCCTTCTGCTCTTGGGCATGAGCGATTTCGCCAGGCAGATAGTGACTGGGGCCATCATCGTCGTGGCGGTGGTGCTGGATACCTACAGGGCAAAGATTTCGCTTATGCTGAGATGACCTCAGAGCGCCGCGCTGCCAGAAACTCCGCTTTTCGCCGGCGCCGCGGCAAACCTGAATGCCGGACGGCTTCGGAAAGGCGTGTGTCAATTGAATAAGATACTGAACATAGGCTCGATAAATATAGATTACGTCTACGACGTGAAGGACTTCGTCAAGCCGGGCGAGA
The DNA here is from genome assembly GCA_031271065.1 of Synergistaceae bacterium. Classification (GTDB taxonomy): domain Bacteria; phylum Synergistota; class Synergistia; order Synergistales; family Synergistaceae; genus JAIRKI01. The sequence continues at coordinate 3,515 of JAISWP010000147.1, read as the reverse complement.
CGATACCGTCCCTGGCGCTCGGGGTGTTCCCGGGAGGCAAGGGGCTGAACCAGTCGATAGCTCTCGCCAAAGCCGGAGGGCAGGTTTATCACGCCGGAAAAGTGGGGCGAGACGGGCAGAAAGTCCTCGAGAGCATGGCTCGGGCCGGCGTGGACATAAGTTTTACGGAAAAAGACGGCAGCGCCACTGGACACGCGATAATACAGGTGAACACCGCCGGAGAAAACTGCATAATCCTCCACGCCGGAGCGAACTACGAGCTGGGCCGCTCCATGATAGACCGCTGCGCCGGATGCTTCGGCGAGGGAGATTTCCTCGTGCTGCAAAACGAAGTGAACGACATTCCCTATATTATAAAAAAAGCCGCTGAGAGGCGCCTTTCCATAGCGTTCAACCTGGCCCCCTTTGTGCCGGAAATAAAGGATTATCCCTTGGATCTGGTGAACTATTTCCTCGTGAACGAGACGGAGGGGAAAGGGCTTTCGGGTAAAGACGGCCCCGGGGAGATAGCGGACGAGATTATCCGCATGTTCCCGAAGGCAGCGGTGGTCCTGACGATGGGCCGCGACGGCGTGCTGTACCGCGATTCGAAGCGTATCCTCCGCCACGGCGTATACGACGTCCCGGCAGTGGACACCACCGCCGCCGGGGATACTTTTATCGGTTTTTTCGTAAGCTCCCTGGTCGGCGGGCAGACGGTCGAAGAAGCTCTGCGCAGGGCTTCCGCGGCAGCGGCTATAGCTGTCTCACGCAAGGGAGCGTCGTCGTCAGTGCCCTCCCTCGAGGAGACGCTCGCGTCAAACCTGAGATACATCGGGTGATTTGACCGAAAACAAATGACGCTCTTTCAAAACTGAGACTGCCCTGTCATGGAATCGAAACGTCAGGCCCGCGGTCACTGGCAGCGCCGCGGCCTGGCGCAGGAAGCAATGCAAAGATCAGGCGATATACCGCATCGCGAGTTCGGAGGCGCTTGCGGCGTCGGGCGCATAACCGTCGGCCCCTATCTGATCGCAGAACGACTGCGTCACAGGAGCGCCCCCTATCATTATTTTGACTTTATCAGCCATGTCGGAGGATTTGAAAATATTCACCACATTCTTTATCTCGCTCATGGTGGTAGTGAGCAGAGCTGAACAGCATACAAGGGAAATATCGTGCTCCTTCGCGGCCTCAAGGAAACGTTCCGGAGAAACGTCGACGCCGAGGTCGATCATTTCGATGCCCTTCCCTTCCATCATCATCTTGACCAGGTTTTTTCCTATATCGTGCAGGTCGCCTTTCACCGTGCCGATAATGGCCCTGCCCCTGGCTCCGATGCCCTCGGCCGCGAGGGCGGGCTTCAGCACCTCAGCGCCCTTGTTCATCGCGCGGGCTGCTACGAGCACTTCCGGCACGAAAACTTCGTTCATCTTGAATTTTTCGCCTATCACCGACATGCCCGCGAGCAGCCCGTCGTCCAGTACGGACTGAGGCGGCAGCCCCTCGGCCAGAGCTTTGCCGACGAGTTCCGCCACCGCCTTCGCCTTTCCGGCCTGCAAACTTTCGCTTATTTCCCTCAGAATTTCGCTCACCGATTATGCTCCCCTTCACCGGAATCTCTCTGCGCATCCATTTATTTTACCGAATTTTAAGGATAAATTACAGTATCGGCGCCGCGTTTTTACTGCAGCACATTTTAACAGCAAATAAGACTCCGCGGGCGGCACGGAGTCTTATTTCGAGGAATACCGTTAAAATCAAAGAACCAGTTCAGCATTACGGCAAATGTAAATATTCTGTATAAAATCAGTTATAAACTCGATTTTATCCGGCGCTCGTGTGCTACAATCACTATACAATTGTTACAAAAAATAGGAGGAATGGTTTGCGATGAGCAAGATCACCCTGGCTTCTGTCACGATTGACAGCGCGGATTTTCGGAAGCTGGCGGATTTTTACGTGAAGCTGCTGGACGGTGAAATCGTCCGCGAGTTCGGCGAGCATGGGGTGGCTGTATCCGTCCCGGGGACCGGCGTTCAATTGAACTTTCAAAACGCGGACGGCTACGAGCCTCCGGTATGGCCGGAGGAACAGGGTAAACAGCAGCAGATGGCGCATTTGGATTTATTAGTCGGCAGTCTGGACGAAGCTGTGAAGCGCGCCGTCGGGCTCGGAGCCCGAAAAGCGCCTCAGCAGTTCATCCCGGAGATCGTGGTGATGCTCGACCCGGCAGGTCATCCGTTCTGTCTGGCTCCTGAATAGCGCCGGGTAAAAACAATCACAGACCCTGCGCCGTTCCGCGCCGTGTAAAGGGGGGCGAGTCAAGACAGGCGGACGAAGCTGCCGCGTGGGGTTCGCGGAATCCATTTGAAGGCAGAGCAATCATAAAATTTTAGAAAAGAGTGATAAGAGATGAAGAAAATCACCGGACTTGCCGGCCTTGCGCTGATGGCCGCGATTATCCTCGCCAGCGCGTCGGGCGCCTATGCCGCCGCGATTACCTTTACCAACGAACTGGACTTGAGACTGAGCATAGCCCTCGCCTACTACGACAACGATCTCGGCACTCTCGTGACAAAGGGCTGGTGGCACGTGGAGCCCGACGGCGACACTACCATAACCATCAACGCGGACGAGTCGAAGGACATTTATTACGCCGCATACAACAAAGATCAGTTCATCGATTCCTCGACCCGCGGCAATCCGAAGATCACGAGATGGGCCAGCCCGCACAATTTCACCTACACCGACGACAGCGAGCCCTCCGACGAGGGGGTATGGGAGGGACGCTTCTACAAAATCGGCGGCTCGACCGTCAGCGTCGACGGGAGGACACGTTAAAATATAAGCGCACGGCATACCGGCCGCCGCCTGAAGATCAGGTCCATACCTCGAGCCATCTCATGAAAACATGCCGCCTCCGGCCCTGACACCGGGCCGGAGGTTTGCGCGCGTTTTATGCGGACTGCTAGGACAATGGGACGCCCCTTGCGGCGTCCCCTGCGGAAATTTCACATAACAATTCCGCGCGGCCCTTTACGCAGAGTGTCAAAAAATACATGGCGTTCTGACCTTATTATGAATATGGAGAGCGGAGAATGAATAGATTAAAATCAACGTCAGCGGCGGGCGGGGCATATCCTCGCCGCTGACTGCCTTATTCGTTCATTCCGGTTATGCCCGGACACCCTGACAGGCATTTTATGCGGTACAAGCATTTTTAATGCGTGTCCTCAATACTCGTTTATAAGCTCAAAGACGCCTTTACCACCTGATCATTTCAGGTTTTTTATCTCCTCTGCCGGCATGCCGGAAACCTTAGAGATCACTTCAATGTCAAACCCGCTGAGCAGCATCTGTTTCACCATTTCCAATTTGCCCTCGGCCTTGCCCTTTGTCTCGCCTTCGGCTCTGCCCTTCGCCTCACCCTCAGCTCTGCCTCTTGCCTCGCCTTCGGCCACTGCGGCATCGCGGCGCGCAGCTTCGTCCATCAGGTAAAGCTCCCTCGCCTCAGAGAGCATCCTCGTCCGTTC
>JAISWP010000157.1 GCA_031271065.1 Synergistaceae bacterium | reverse complement strand
ACATCTCCCCCCTCAAAAGCAGCCCAAGCGAAAACGCGTTTCAAACGCCAGCCGCCCTGTCAATGGACAAGCACACAAATAGACAGATGTTTTTGGCATCTAACTGCAACATTATTACGTTTTCTTTTTTACGAGTCAAGCCTATTGAGAGAGGATATTCAAATAAAAGCGATTATTTAGTGATAGCGGAGTTTATGCCGCAAATATATTTTATATACGGCGCTTAACTTGAAGTTTTTAAAAAACGCCCGCGAGAGGTCTCCGTTCGAAACTGCCCGCGCGCCCGGTGTATCCGCCGCCGTATTTAAAAAGCCATATCGCGCGCTTTTAAAGGATGTATATATTAACATAACGACAGGACATATCCCGGTTATCCAGCGCTCCGTAAAACTCCGCCCTTCTGGCGTCAGATTTTCACAATCTCGCACGATCGCTTTAGGAATCGCCGAACGTCGGAAAACAGTATCCGCTTGACAGCGCGGCGTTCTCTGCGGTACCGCGCGAATACGGCCCATTGAAATTTCGTCTGTCTAAAGACGCGCGCCGTCCGAAGAACCAGTGATTTCATCGGGGCGCACATCCCGATTTCGCAGTATCTATACGCAAAAAAACAGAGTCCGAGCCGGATTGGCGCGCCGGCCCGGACCCGTCGGTCATACCCGCGGAACTGGGGCTATTTCAGTTTCACGGGAGAGTACGCCCGCGGCTCCAGTACACTGAAGGTAAAAGACTCGGTCAGGAAGAACCTGAGCGAGTCGCCCTCCCTCCCGGCGTAACCCACCAGGAAATCTCCGCCCAGCGTCAGCTCGAAGTCCCCGCCCCGTTTCGACACGAGATATATCTCTGACGAATTGGACGTGTAGATATACTCGTCCACATCGGTGTACTTCTGGAGAGCGCCCAGCAGCGTGCGCCCGCCCACCAGCTTATTCAAAACCGCGGCCAGATCGCGTCCCCCTATCAGGGCGAACGGACCGGCGACCGACTCTATCCTCTTCAGCCTGCCCACGTAGTCGACCAGACCGGAGACGAAGCCGTCCGCGTCGTTTTTGGGCAATTCCAGGACGGCGTTCTCGCTGCCGTCCTTCAGCCCCTTTATCCCGGCCTTCTCAAAACCCTCGAATACGGCCTTGTCCTCGAAAGCCGCAGCCGCCTTAGCGGCCTTCTCCACCGGCACCAGATCGGGGTTCGGGCAGCCGCGGTCCACGTTGTGCAGTTCAAACGCGGAGAGCTCGAAATCCGCCCTGATCTCCACCAGCGGCTGCGACGTCCTGACGCCGACACCCACAGGGCTGTCCTCGGAGAGGTATTCGAGCCTGCCGGAGGGTGATGCGGCCAGGTTCCAGCCGTACGGGCCCTTCACATCCAGGAATCTTCTGGCCGCCAGGTTCGCGCAGAGAGTGCGGGAAGCCTGAGAGTCTATTTCAGAGAGCGCGGAAGCGCTCACCGGAGCCAATTCACGTCCAAACATATCCATTTGTTCAATCCTCCTGTTCTCTGACATCAATTACCGATGGAGCTCCACCGGTCTATCTGCGCAGCGATCCTACGCCCAGCGACGGAGATGATCCGCCGGACGCGCCGCCGCCTGCGGCCTGGCTCTCGACCTCCGTTACGGGGGCTTTGGTAAAGAGATAGGTGCGCATATCCTCGTCGAACTCGCCGATATTGCGCCTCAGCCACTCGAACAGCATGACCGCGTGCTCTATCTCCTCGTTCCGGTTATGCAGCATGATGTCCTTGAGCGTATCGTCGGAAGCGGCGTCGGCCCTCTGGTTGTAATAGTTGACGGCCTCAAGCTCCTCGATGAGGCTTGTCAGGGCGTTGTCCACCGTCCTTGCCTTTGCTGACAGATCCGAATACGGTATGTAAAAACCCATCTGCGCTTCTCCTCCCTGTTTTTGAAAAATATTGTCATCTTACAGCCATAACACTATACAGTATTTTTTGGAGAAAAAGATACGTAAGATGTACTAATTTAAAATTATTTTAATTTGTCGAGTCCTCCGTCTCATCCGCGTTAATCACCGGACGGCTTCTGCCGAAAATCACGTTCAGGCCGGATATCCTCTCCATCTCCCGCTCGAAACCGTCCAGATCCTCGAGTTTCCAGCCCCAGTTTCCATCGGTGGTGGAAGGGGTGTTCATCCTGGCTTCCGAACCGAGGCGGAGTATATCCTGGGCCGTTATCACCGCCAGGTCCGCCGTGCTGGACAGTGCCGAGCGGATCATGACATCGGCGGCCTCCGGCGCGGATACGCTCCCCAGCCCGAAGTATTTCCTGAAATTTTCCCTCTCCTCTGGGGCCGAGGACTCGCCCCACCAGCCCGCGGTTGTGTCGTTGTCGTGGGTCCCCGCGTACACGACGCAATTACGCCTGTGATTGTGGGGAATATAAGGATTGTCCGGCATACCTGGCCCGAACGCGAAGTGAAGCACCTTCATGCCGGGGAAACCGAAGTCCTCCATCGCCTGGATCACGTCGTCAGTGCGGACGCCCAGGTCCTCCGCGATGAAGGGCATGGTTCCGTCCCGGTCCGCGAAAGACCGCCTCATGGCTTCGAACA
>JAISWP010000091.1 GCA_031271065.1 Synergistaceae bacterium | reverse complement strand
GGATGCCTTCGGCGCGCTATCCGGGGCGGCCACGGGCTTTGATGCGGCCGAGGGAGTGACGTCCGGGGCGGCGGACTGTATAGGAGCGTTCCGCCTGGCCGGTTCCGCGGCCCTATCAGCTGCCGGCGCGGTCTGGGGCGCGGGCGGCGTATGGAGGGCGATGCGCCGCGGTTCGCCGTCCCGCGCCGCCACGGCCCTGGACTCGGCTCCGTCCATCACGGCGGTGTTCAGAAGCGCCCGCCAGCTGACCTGCGGGTTCTGTTCCAGCACCGAGAGGAACCCGGTGAACAGTTTGACCGCCTCGCGCGGCGTCTTGTAAAACTCCGGCCCCAGGGACAGGGCTGCCCGGTTCATAAAAGGGTGAATGGCCTCGTCGGGTATGAGATATTTCGCCGGGTCGCCCATAGCGAACACGTCCCTGATCTTTTCCAGAAGCAGATACAGGTCCTCGGGAGAAAATTGGCCGAGGCGTATTATCGGGCCCGAAAAATCTTTCAGGCCGCCGGCGGCGAACGGGTTCGGCGCGAGACGGCTCGCCAGCGCCCCGTGCCCCATCATCCCGGTTTTTTCGTCGTCGATGAAGAAGTCCGCGCCGGCGAAGAGAAACCCTATGCCGGACGCCGCGCCCTGGAGACAGTCGTTCAGTATCTGGAGTATGACTTCGTAGTTGCCGCTCCGAGCGGCCGTGTTGCTGAGCCCGTGGGCTATTATGCCCATCTCGTCGAGCAGCACCAGAAGCCCGGGATATCCCGCGATGCGAAAGAAAGCCCCCCACAGCTTCAGATAATTGTAGACGTCCTTGTCCCCTATCAGGGCGTCGACCCCGAGAAGGGCTCTCGCCTCGGAATGTTTGTCGAACCCTCCCGCGAGCCACCTCTGCGCGGCCCGGAGCACCCTGCTGTTCCCGTAAAGATAACTCTCGCAGTACTTTATGACCACGTCGATGAAGTGAAACCCGCCGGGCATGTCCTGCATCGGCCTCAGTTCGGCCCTCGTCGAGGCCTCTATGTCGAACGGCCCGCCCGGTTTTTTGTCCGGCAGGGACCTGATCCATTTTTCCATCACCGATTCGAGGGCGCCCCCGTCCGGATTCGACTTTACCGACATGCCGGACACCAGTTCCGCGTAAAGCCCCCTGGCGTAACCAGTGCTCGAAGCGAGACGCCGTTTCAGAGCCATATCCGCCTGCATTACCACGAATTTTTCGGTGACGGCGACCGCTTTGGTCAGATTGAGGAAGAAGCTCTTTCCGGTCCCGAAGGGTCCGATGACGAAACGGACGGAGGTCCCGCCCTTTCCGATCCGGTCGAGATCGTCTATCATGGCGAGTATCTCGTCTTTTCTGTCCACCTGTATGTGCTGGAGCCCGATCTTCGGAACGACGCCCGAGGCGAGCGACTGTATTATCGCGCCGCGCTCGCGTTCCTTGATGATCATAGCCATTGCCGCGCCTCGGGCCCGGGAGCGCAGCGTCCCGTCATGCCGGCTCAATCCTCATGGCTGAATATCTCTGAAAGTATGCGGCTTATGGTCTCGGTCTCGCGCTTTTTGGAGGCGACGACCTCGAGGTTTATGCGGACCAGGGGTTCGCGCCTGGTCATCATGTCGCGCCGGGACAGGGCGAGGACCGGCTTGACCTCTATGATTCCCGATGCGGTGGGGCGGAAGCTCATCAGCAGCTGATACAGCTCCCTCTCGTCGAGTTTGAACGCCGCAAAGAGTTCCCGCATCACGATTATCTTTCCGCTCCCTATTGAGCCGGAGGCGGCGACGGTCGTCATCATCCTGGCGATGCCCTGACATTCGAGAAGCGTCATGCCGCGGGACATGCGGAATATTATCCTTGAAATATCTGGGGGGTAACTCATCGAAAAATCCTTGAGCGCGGTCAGGGCCCGCACGTCCAGGTCGGTGAAGGTGAAATTTCTCTCCATGACGTACGACAGCTGCCTTATCTCGGAGGGCTCGCACATCCCGTTGCCCATAGTTATGGCCATCCCCAGCTCGAGCATGAGGTGGGCCGCCTCGTAAGAGAGTGAGAGCGAGTCCCCGGGACACGCCCGGACTATGGTGACGACGTCGTCGGAGGACACATACGCATAGTCCGGCAGTATATCCGGAATTATGAGATAACCCGCCTCCATCGCGGCGTCCGCAAGGTCCCGCTTGTCCTGAACATCCAGATCTCCCGATATCCCTATGCCCAGCAAACCGCCGAGGGTGGCCGCGGAGAGAAAAGCCATAGGACGTCCGGTATTCATCGAACGTACACGGTGATTCACGTCATATCCCCTCGTCCCCCGGCGCGGACCCGGCCGGTCTTGCGGAGTGAACTGCGCAGGGTTCCATGAACGCCCCTCCTTGCCTGTTCCATTGTACCAGTATTTATGCCGGCAGGGATGAATTATCTGATAATTGACCAAAAATCCGCGAGCGGCGCGCAGACGCGCAGAAAACCCGGGAGACAGGCCCGCGGGCGCGGGCCGGTGTCCCGGGTCATAAGCCGTTCAACCCGCCCTCCGATATGACCCGGCGCGGGACGCGCCGCGCGGGTGATATCGGGGGACGTTACTCAGAACTTCTTTTTGCCGAGAGAAACGGCCCCCAGTGCCGCGATCAGCCCGAAAATCCCGAAACCGGCGTCGCATCCGCCGCCGCCGCTTGACGGAACTTTATTGAGCTTTGTGGTAATAGACTCGCTGCCAGTAGATACGCCGGAATTGGTATCAAAGTAATTCCCATTATCGGCTACCGCCGTCGTCTTAGTGCTGTTATTCTCCACATCGCCATTTTCAAGGTAGAAGGATGAGCCGTCTCCGTGCGCAACGGACGTTACAGTCGCGCCGGCCTCAATTTCAACACCTCCAGCGACAGTTACGGCGATGCCGTTGCCGCTCGCGCCTTCGCCTACGGCTGTTACGTTCGAACTGTCCTTTA
>JAISWP010000135.1 GCA_031271065.1 Synergistaceae bacterium | reverse complement strand
CCTCCGGAGGAGACGATCGTGTGAGGGCCTTTGAGCAGAACGGTTTCGAATTTTTCCGCCAGCGCCTCGCAGGCGTCCAGCCTCCGCGCCTCCGCCTCCCCGGGTGAAATCCCGAGGATGTGCGCGGCCTCCCCCGCGTGGGGCGTGATGACGACGCCCCCCCTTTTGTGCCCGTAATCGGACCGAAGCGCGTCGGCGTCTATTACGACTGGAACGCGAGCCGTATCGTACACGAGGCGGGACGCGTATTCCGCGTCGGGGCTGCGCCCCAGCCCCGGGCCTACCACCACGGACGAGCACCTTTCGAGATGGGGCAGGAGCGCCGAAGCAAGGCCGTCCGACGAAATATGCCCGCCGTTTTCCGGCAGGGGGACGAAAACCGCCTCCGGCAGCAGGGACGCCGCGCTCGGCACTACGCTCTCAGGCACAGCCAGCACCGCCGAACCGCATCCGGCTCTCAAAGCGCCCATAGCCGCCAGCACGGGAGCTCCCCTGTACATGGACGATCCTCCCACTATGAGGAGTGAGCCCCTTGAACCTTTGTGGACGCCGGGGTACAATTCCGGGAGCATAGCGGCGATGTCGGAGGGCTCGCAGCCGACGAGCGCCGGCGGTTCTTTCAGCACCGCATCCGGACGGGCGCCTATGCCGGCGAGCCGGATATGTCCGCACCGGAACATTCCGGGGGCTATGGCAAGCCCCGGTTTTTCGGCGAGAAATGTCACCGTGACGCTGGCATTGACCGACACGCCGCATATCTCGCCGGTGTCGGAGTCGACTCCGCTGGGAATGTCCAGTGAAACGACGCTGCCGTGACATGACGACAACTCTATCAGCCTCGCGGCTTCGCCCCTCGGAGCCCCTTTTGAGCCCGTGCCCAGGATCGCGTCCGCCGCCACCGGGGAATCCCGCAGCAAAGAGACGATGTCGCCGTCGGACAGCCGGTCGGAGCGCAGTATTCTGATCCCGGATTGCTCGGCCGATCTCGCGGCATACGCCGCCTCGTTCGTGTATTCGTCAGCGTCCCTGGTGGAAACGACGGCGACGTCAAACCCCATGAGGGAAAGATGGCGGGCCGCAGCGAAACCGTCACCGCCGTTGTTGCCGGGACCGCAGAGCAAAAGAACTTTCTTGTTTCCGCCGCAGCGTTCGGCTATTATCTCCGCCGCCGCCCGTCCCGCGTTTTCCATCAGGACCTCGCCGGGTATCCCGAGGCGTTCCGCCGCGAGCCGGTCCGCCTGCCGCACCGCGGACGACCGGTAAAACTTTCTCACGGCTCCCTCTCCAGCACGACGAACGCCAATGCGTAATCTCCCTCGTGGGTCAGGGAGAGCCAGCACTTTCCGGCGTCCCCGCCCATGAGCCTGCCGCGCAGACCGTCGCTCATCATCATGACCGGGCCGGTTTCAGTACGCCTGACCCAGGACTCGGCCATCCCCAGCACGAACACGCCGAAGCCGGAGGCCTTGGCCAGCGCCTCCTTCGCCGCGTATGACGAGGCGAAGTGAGACGAGGGGTCTGACCTGGACATGGCGTAGTCTATCTCCTCCCCGGAAAAAACCCTCAGGACGAAGTGATCGCTCTTTACCGCCCGCTTCATCCTGGATATACTGCAAAGGTCCGTCCCGACGCCGATTATCATGCTCAGGGCTCCTCCTCTATCCTGCCTCGGACCGAACTCATCAGAACCGCCGCGAAGTGCAGCGGCCTTATGTTCTCGCATATTATCTTCAGCATCACGGCTATGGGCACCGAGAGCAGGGCTCCCGTTATCCCCCATATCGACCCCCAGAACATGAGCGAGATGAGGATGACCACCGGGCTCAGCCCCAGCGTGTCTCCCATTATCTTGGGCGTCAGGATGTTTCCGATGGTGAACTGGATGGACAAAAGCGCCAGGAACGTCAGCAAAGCGGGGACGGGATCCGGGTAAAACTGGACTATCGCCACCAGTATCGGCGGTATCGAGGCGGCTATGGAACCCACCGTCGGCACGAAGTTGAATATGAAGGCCATTATCCCCCACATCATGGCGAATTCCACGCCCAAAAGCCGCAGGACTCCCCATACGCACGCGCCTGTCAGCAGGCTGATTATAGCGAGCGTGCGCAGGTACTTGGATATCTGGCTCACGATCGTATCCGCCACCGCCGTTACCTTCTCGCCCTTGAACGCCAGTCTGAGGCGTTTATCTATATAGGGAGACTCCAGCAGCATGAAGATCAGAAACACCATTACCATAGCCAGGCTGCCGAACCAGTACAGCATGAAGCGCGGCATCCCGGACAGGTATCTGCCCACCGTGTTATACCAGTTTATAGACTCTAAAAAAGAGGCCGGCAGATGGTATCTTTCGAGAAACATCCGTCCCAGACCCACGAGTCTGCTGTGGTATGTCGGAAGCAGCTGCACGGCGCTCTGGATGCGGGAATTGAGGAACACCCCCAGCGGCAGGAATATTCCGAAAAAACATATTACTATCACTATCACCATCACGAAAGGAGG
>JAISWP010000038.1 GCA_031271065.1 Synergistaceae bacterium | reverse complement strand
TGGGAGCTCCGAAGCTCCACGAAGCCCGCATCCCGCGCAAGGACTCCGTCGGGGCCGCGCTCGGCCTCGCTTGGACGGAGGCCGGCGGAGATGTCTTGGTCATAGAGACTGTGGCAATGAAGGGATCGGGTAAGGTCCTCTTCACCGGAAACCTGGGCGATATCATGCAGGAATCCGCACAGACCGCGCTTGGCTATCTGCGCTCCTGCGCGGCGCGGTATAATCTCAGGTCGATAGACTGGGACAAGACCGACATACACGTCCACGTGCCGGAAGGGGCGATACCTAAGGACGGGCCCTCCGCCGGAGTGACCCTGGCCCTTTCCATGCTTTCCGCCCTCACCGACCGGGCCATAAACTCGCATATCGCCATGACCGGAGAGATAACGCTCCGCGGAACCGTGCTGCCGATAGGCGGCGTGCGCGAAAAGGTGCTTGCCGCGCGGCGCAGCGGCATAATGTCCGTCATTCTGCCCAGGGAAAACAGCGTCGACGTTGACGAGCTGGCCGAATGGGCAAGAGACGGCATGACGTTCAACTATGTATCGAACGTGGACGAGGTATTCAGCCTGACTCTGGCGAAAAAGGGCGCCCGTTGACCCATTGGCGTTCCGAGACGATATGCACCGCCTATAACGCGGGGCAGCTTCCCGGTCCGGAGCTTCCCGAAGTTGTGTTTGTGGGGCGCTCGAACGTCGGCAAATCCACTCTGATAAATGTTCTGCTGGGCAGGGTCAGTAAAAAAATAGCCTACGTCAGTTCCAAGCCCGGCAAGACCAGGAGCGCCAATTTTTACAGGATATATACCGGGGGCGCCGGCGTTCAGACATTCTGTCTCGTCGATATGCCCGGTTACGGTTACGCCGCCAGGGGCAGGGTCGAACGGGAGAACTGGTGGAGACTCGTGAACGGATATTTCGCAGGAGGGCGGGACACGGCTTTCGTCATCCATCTCATAGATTTCAGGCACGGCCCTCTGGGCGGCGACCGCGAACTGACAGACTGGCTCGGCGATCTGGATATGCCGCGCCTTGTCGTGTTCACGAAGGGGGATAAGGTGCCCAAAGGAAGGAAAAAGGCTTTTTACGAAAAATATGTGTCGCCGGGGATGCTCTCACTCCTGCCGCCGTTTGTGACCTGCGGAAAAAATGACGACGCGGCGGAACGCCTCAGAGAAGCTATTCCCAAAATAATTGCGGAGCTTCGGGATAATTTATGCTGAATTACGATTTATCATGCGCAGGGAGGCAATGTTGATGGAAACTTCTCGCGGTTTGGCTGCTCTGACGAAAAGCTACGAACCGGGCCCGATAGAGGACAAATGGTACGCCAGATGGATAGAGGACGGAATATTCAAAGCGGACCCTGCATCGGACAAAGAACCTTTCAGTATCGTAATACCCCCGCCCAACGTCACAGGATCGCTGCATCTCGGACACGCATTGGACAATACTCTGCAGGATATACTGTGCAGAGCAAAGAGGATGCAGGGTTTCAAGGTGCTTTGGATGCCGGGGACCGATCATGCCGGAATTGCCACGCAGAATGTAGTCGAACGCACGCTCCTGGCGGAGGGCGCAAGCCGCCGCGAACTCGGCAGGGAGGAGTTTGTGAAAAGGGTATGGGAATGGAAGGAAGAGTATGGGTCGAGGATAATAGGGCAGCTTAAAAAACTGGGCGCGTCCTGCGACTGGGAACGCGAGCGTTTTACCATGGACGAAAAACTTTCCCGCGCCGTGAGGAAGGTCTTTGTGGAGCTCTACAGAAAGGACCTCATATACAGGGGCAAGTACATCATAAACTGGTGCCCGAGATGTCACACGGCTCTCTCTGATCTCGAGGTGGAACACAAGGAAACCGACGGCAGATTCTACAGCGTGAAATATCCCTTCGCCGACGGGGACGGAGATGAAGGAATAGTCGTCATGACCACCCGGCCGGAGACTATTCTGGGAGACACGGCGATCGCGGTCCATCCAAGGGACGAGCGCTGCAGGCGTCTGGCGGGCCGATACGTGAAAGTCCCCATAGCCGAAAGAGTCATTCCGGTAATAGAGGATAATATGGTCGATCCAGAATTTGGGACCGGCGCGGTCAAAATAACCCCGGCGCACGACCCGAACGATTTTCTCGTCGGCCAGCGCCACAATCTGGAGTCCATACAGATAATGGACGACAGGGGGTTCATGTCCGAAAACGCGGGGATATACGCGGGACAGGATCGTTTCGAAGCGAGGGAGGCGATCGTGACCGCGCTCCGTGAGAGCGGACTTCTGCTGGATGTGACCGTCCTCAATCACTCGGTCGGGCATTGTTACAGGTGCGATACCATAATAGAGCCGTACATGTCTATGCAGTGGTTCGTCCGCGCCAAGCCTCTGGCCGAAGCGGACGTGGCGGTGGTCAGAGCCGGCGATATAAAATTCATCCCGGAACAGTGGGCCTCCACGTACTATCAGTGGATGGAGAATATCCGCGACTGGTGCATATCGCGTCAGCTCTGGTGGGGACACCGCATACCTGCGTGGTACTGCGCCTCCTGCGGAGAGGTCACAGTCGCGGAGGAAGCGCCGGAATCATGCGTGTGCGGCTCGAAGGATCTGAGCCAGGACGAGGATGTGCTAGATACCTGGTTTTCCAGCGCGCTGTGGCCCTTTTCGACGATGGGGTGGCCCGACGAGACAGACCTGCTGAAGGCCTTTTATCCCACATCGGTGCTGGTCACCGGCTTTGACATAATCTTCTTCTGGGTGGCCCGCATGATAATGATGGGCATTGAGTTCATGAAGCTGCCGCCGTTCCGCCGCGTCTACATTCACGCGCTGGTCAGGGACTCCCGCGGGCAGAAGATGAGCAAGTCCAAGGGCAACGTCATTGATCCTCTCGAAATCATCGGCCGTCACGGCGCGGACGCCCTGCGTCTGACATTAGCCGCACTCACCCTCCAGGGGAGAGATATATATCTCTCGGAGAGCAGGATAGAGACCTACAGGTTCTTTTTGAACAAACTCTGGAATGCGGGACGTTTCGCCCTGATGAATATCGAGGACGCGCCGGAGCTTGCCCCGCTCGGTCCCGGCGACGAGCCTCACTTGAGACTGCACGACAAATGGATATCGGTCAGGCTTTCCGACGCCGCCCGGGAAATGACTTCCCTGCTCGACGGCTGCTTTTTCGGCGAAGCCGCCAGGACCATGTATGATTTCGTCTGGGGCGAACTGTGCGACTGGTACCTCGAACTCGCAAAACCGGCCCTTCGGGGGGACGAGGG
>JAISWP010000022.1 GCA_031271065.1 Synergistaceae bacterium | reverse complement strand
CACGGCCCGGAGGATCTGTTCCTCTCACTGGTGCTGCTGTCGGGGTCGTTCGTGATCCTATGCACGATGGACGTCACGCTGACTGTCGTCATATTCGCGCTGATACCGCTCCTGTTCTGGTTCGCCATCAAACAGAGGGTAAATCTGTCCCGCGCCTCGATGGAGAGCAGGACGGCGATAGGGGAGGTCAATTCCGACCTCCAGAACAGCATCGCGGGGGTCCGGGTCGCGAAGGCGTTCGAGACGTCCGAACACGAGCGCGAGCGGTTTCATGCCGGCAACGCTTTCTACGCCAGGGCGCGGAGCCTTCAGTACAAGGCGATGGCGGCGTTTTTCTCCGGCACCGGTCTCATACTCGATACCCTCATGCTGGCCGTCATGTGCGTCGGAGGGATATTCACGTATTACGGACGTATAGGGCCGGGAGAATTTACCGCTTATCTGCTCTTCGCCGGGCTTTTCACGGAACCGATAAAGCGTCTCGTGAATTTCGTCGAGCAGCTTCAGGCGGGCATGACCGGTTTCGTCCGCCTCCAGGAACTGATGGCCGAACTCCCCGAGGCGGACTCCGAGGGAGCGGAGGAACTCTCGGACGTATCGGGGAATATTTCGTACGAACATGTCTCCTTCAGCTACGACGGAGGTTCGAGTGTCCTGCGCGACATAAATATAGACATAGAACCCGGCGAGACCATAGCTCTGGTCGGCCCGTCCGGAGGCGGCAAAACGACACTCTGCCATCTGCTTCCCAGGTTCTACGAGCCGGAGTCCGGGAGGATAACCATAGACGGGCGGGACATAAGGGAATACACGCTGAACTCGCTGAGGAGCAGCATCGGAATAGTGCAGCAGGACACATATCTTTTCGCTGGGACGATACGGGACAACATAGCTTACGGCGATTTCGGCGCGGCTGATGATGCGATCATGAGCGCCGCCGGGCGCGCTCAGCTCGGTGAATTCATAGATTCGCTCCCGGAAGGCCTGGACACCTTCGTGGGGGAAAGGGGCGTCACCCTGTCGGGAGGACAGAAACAGCGCATCGCGATAGCCCGTATATTTCTGAAAAACCCGAAGATACTCATACTGGACGAGGCCACGTCGGCGCTGGATAACGCCACGGAGATCGCCATTCAGAGCGCTCTCGAGGAACTCTCCGAGGGCAGGACCGCTCTTGTGGTCGCGCACAGGCTCTCCACCGTGAGGAACGCGGGCAGGATAATAGTCCTCACGGAGGACGGCGTAGCCGAGGAAGGAACGCACGACGGGCTTTTGCGGACGGGCGGACTGTACGCAAGGCTCTGGGGCGCAGCCGGACGTACGGAGGTGGCGTGAAGATGACCAATGGGGAAAGATTTTTAGCCGCGTTTCTCATATCGGCTGGCTTGTTCTGCTCGGACCTCCGGGCAGCTTCTGCTGTACCAGAGATATCGTTCGAGTACGAGGACGGGGCGTCTTTCGACCTCTCCTCCGCGCTTGAACTCCCGTCGTATACTGAGATCGACGCGGAAAGATACGGAGCCTCCGCCGGCAGGTACATGCTGCAGGAGATGACGGTGCGCCTCACGAGCGGGGACGATTACAGGCTGATGCTTACGTGTTCGTCAATAGACCGGGACGGCGGGCGCCGCGGCATCATGGCCGTCATAGCGGACGAGCGCAGGACTCCGGCCGCAATGATACAGAAAGTACCCCTTGGAGACGGATACGCCCCGCAGATTTTGACGCCGTCGGCGGACTGGCCCGGCGACGTCATGTTTCGGGCGATAAGAGCCGGCGACGATACCGAAGCGAAAGTATATTCGATAAATCCGGTCACGGGGAGGATTGCCGAGACCATTTCCGTCACCAGAGCTTTTCCCGAACGGATGAAGCTGAACGTAAAGGGGCTGATGACCGACGGGGGCGTCATAGAGATCGAGTACGGGGCGTCTTTAAAAGCAGCCGTGGATATGTCCGGCATGCTGGACGCACTGGTCGACGACGGGCTGTATCAGCCTGACGGGCGCCCCATTCCGGCTCTGGTGAACCTCTCCATGTTTCGGGGCGGCTGGGAGGACGAATCCCTCTATGTCCTGGACGGGGTTTTGCTGATGGACGTCGGTTTTTCCCTGGTATCCCTCTCTGAAAAACCTGTGGTTACAGCCACGGCGGTGCTGGCGAAGGGACAGGACGATTCCTGGTCTGTGAGGGAGTTCCGCTTCGAACCCGCCCTGCCGTATCGCGTCGAATGACATGAGATGTTATAAAAACGGAGGTTGAGTCGGTATGAGGATAGCGCCTTTCGGAGTGGAACAGTGGATGAACGAATGGGAGACCGGCGCGGCAGCGAATCTCGCCGAGACATGCGTGGACTCCATGACGGTGAACGAACTGCTCGACCTGTCGGGCGAACGGGACGAGACGGCGGATAAAATGTTCGGTATGCGCCTGTCCTACGGAGATATATGGGGCAGCGGCGAATTGGTCGACGGGATCGCTTCAATGTACGAGACGCTCTCCCGGGAGAACGTCATGGTAATGAACGGCGGGTCCGCCGCCAATTTCATAGCGCTTTACACTCTCACGGAACCGGGAGACGAGATCGTCAGCGTATATCCCACCTATCAGCAGCTTTACAGCATACCTGAGTCCTTCGGAGCGTCCGTCCGTCTGCTGCATCTCAGGTATGAGGATGGCTTTCTGCCCGACCCGGACTCGCTGAAGCGCCTGGTCACCGACCGGACGAAAGCGATATGTATAAACAACCCTAACAATCCTACCGGGACTCTCATGAACGAAGCTCTTTTAAAAGAGATAATAAACATAGCGGACTCCGTCGGGGCATGGCTGTACTGCGACGAGGTCTACCGCTTCATGGTGCATGACGGAACTGTCACGCCCTCTGCCGCGGATATGTATGAAAGGGGCATAGCCTCCTGCAGTCTGTCGAAGTGTTTCTCTCTCGCCGGTCTCAGGCTGGGCTGGCTGGCGGGGCCGAAGGAGTTCATCGGCGAGGTCTCGAGCCGAAGGGATTACACCACGATAAGCTGCGGCCGTCTGGACGACCTGCTGGGGAGGACGGCGATAAAACACAGGGAGAAAATTTTCGCCCGCAATCTCGAGATCGTCAGAAACTGCGCCAGGCGCCTGGACGAATGGGTGGAAAGCGAACCCCGCGTAAGTTATGTCAAACCCCGGGCCGGCACCACGGCTTTTCTGCGCTATGATTACGATCTGCCTTCAGAGGAATTCTGCAAACGTCTGTTCGAGAGGGACAGAACGTTCCTGCTGCCCGGAAGGTGTTTCGGGCCCGAGTTCGATAGGTTCCTGCGCATAGGTTACGCTTACGCCCCGGACGTTCTGCAGAACGGGCTGGCGCGTGTTTCCGCTTTTTTGAGAGATATAGAACGGCGGGAATAAATAAACCGGAGCGCATTGTCTGCCCATAATCACGATTAGGGCACGATGGAATACGCGTCCGGCGGTTTGTGATTAAAATTATACCGCGAACCCTGCGCGGGTTTTTCCCGCGAGCGGGGATTCCTCCCGCGGCATTTGCTGCTCCTGCGCGCAGGGGTCTTTTTGCCTGTCCCGTATACAGAGGTTTACCGCCTCATTGAGGCGTGTTATGCCGATAGGTTTTGTCAGGACCGCCTGAAAACCGTTTTTGAGGAACATATCCTCGGAGGGCGTTCCCTCCGAGGAGAGGGCTATTATCGGAACGCTGTCCGCGTACTCGGTTCCTATCCCGCGGATGAGCCTCGCCGTTTCGACTCCGTCCATAAGCGGCATTTCGCGGTCGAGCAGTATCGCGTCGTACCTGACGTCCTCCGCCATTATGAGTTCTACGGCGGCGTTTCCGCTGTCGACGCAGTCTACCCGCATCCCGTAGGGTTTCAGCAGCTTTTTCGTGATTTCAAGGTCCGATTCGGAGTCGTCGACTACCAGCACGCTGGCATACGGAATGGATTCGCGCACGGTCCGCGAGGCGCAGCGGCGTTTTGAGCCGGCGAAACGCAGACTTCTGAGACACTCGGCCGTGCGGCGTCCTATTGTCTCGCCGCCGGATTTGGCTTGGGGAACCCTAACGGTAAATACGCTCCCTTTTCCTCGCTCGCTTTCCGCTGATATGTCCCCGCCCATCAGTTTCACAATGTGTTTTATCGCGGAAAATCCGTGCATCGGCCCCTCCGGGACCGAGTCGGACATGACCGCGTCCGCCTCCTCGCGCGTGAGGTGTCTTTCCGTGACGAGGACGACCGACACGAGATGGGCATTGACGCCGCCCGGGTCCGGTTCACAGCTTAGCTTCCATTCGACAAGGCCCTTATGGGTATGTTTGAACGCGTTCGACAGAATACCGCTGAAAACCTGCCTCAGCTTGAGTTCGTCGCCTTTCAGCCTGAGGGGGAACGATTCGTCTATATCGAGAACGAACTTCACTCCCTTATCCCCCAGCAGTATGGCGTTCGGCGCCGCCGCGCCGCTGACGAGGTCGGGGGTGAGGTATTCCTCCGAGACGAGGTCGAAGCTCCGGTGTTCCGCCCCGGATATCGCCGCGGCTTCCTTTATGAAATCCGACAAAGTCACGCAGGAGCTGTATATCTTTTCAAGATTTTCGTAATCCTCCCCCGTAATGCGTCCGGAGGCCAGGGACATTTCGCTCAGCTCCATTATCGCGCTTACGGGAGTGCGCATCGCCTCATTCAGATTGGCTATGGAATCGCACCTGGCGTGAAGGTCCAGGGCGGAATATTCTCTCATCCTGCGGAGCTTCACGTTCTCGTCCGCTGTTTTCATGAGACGTCGGGAAATTTTCGGGGAGGCGAAGTAAGCCGCGGCGCACCCCAAGAGGCCCAAAACCGCGAAAGCTGCCCGGACGCCTCTTTTAGCGCCGGTAATACGGCCGCCGCCCGCATTGTCCCCGCCGGGCAAAATGAGGTTCCTTTCCGGCGCGGGCGAGAGATCTGCGCGCGCTATGAGTGAACTGATTTTTACGCTTGCCGCCGATATGAGTATCGAAGCGGCCGCCAGTGCCGAAAAGACTTTCGCTCTCACAGTCATGAGAATCAGCCCCGTCTTTTATTTATTGAGCTGGAATTATGCCGTAGCCTCAACGGACTTCAGGATGAACTCCTTCAGTCGGTCGAAGGATTCGGTTATATCGAACTTTGTTCCCGGATGGATGCTCTCATGCACTTTCAAGTTGATGCTGGACATCACGAAATGGACGAAAATTTTCGCCGCGGTTCCGGTGTCGAACGGCTTGACCATTTTACTTTCGACGCATTTGTCAAGGTGTTTCCTTACGAAGGATTCGCCGTATCCCAAAAGCACCTCCGCGTAAAAACCTCCCGCCTTCGGGTCGCGGAACTGTTCTTTCATGATCAGCCCGAAACAGTAACAGGTGAACATGTTTCTCATCAGCCTCGGCTCGGCGAAAAGTATATCGATGACCTCGCGGAAGGTTTTCGCTCTTTGAAGGGGTTCCTCGAGGTTGTCGTGATAAAGATAATAAAGCCGGACGGAATGTTCCAGCACCGCATTCCAGAGATCCTCCTTGCTGGCGAAATGATTGTACAGAGCAGCCGGAGTTATCGCGACCTTGAGCGCAATATCCCTCATGCTGACAGCCGCGTATCCGCTGAGGGCGAAAAGCACCGTGGCCTCGATGAGAATGTGTTCCTTCGTTTTGCCGCCTGCCTGGGAAAAAGGAAGGGAGTACCTCTTCCCAAGAACCTCGAAACTAGTTAAGCTGTCGTCGGTTGTCTCCATAATTTTTTTCTAGTTATAAGGGAAATAGCCTCCAAAAAAATTTTGTTACAGGTTTTAGTCATTTAGTTATACTATCTCCCGCTCATAACCTTATCGGCAATTCTACGTAATTAAATGAACGTTCATTAATATGATAAAACCGGGCTAAAGAAGGCTGATTCATATTTACGGCCCGCGGGGCGCTTGAAAAAATATCGGGAAATATTCACGCGGTACGGCGAGCTCGATGTCGTTCTTTTCGTGCTGCATCAACATACCTTAAATTGACAATTAAGATATATAATGGAGCGGCGAAATTACAGAACGATGAGGCGGTTTTCATATTTTCGACATATTTTGTTTGGAGAGGGGATTGGCAAAATGCTTGAGTTTAACTCCGCAAGCGTGCGGATCGCGGACGGCGCCCGCGCCGTTGACGAATGTTTCGAGATAATGTATGGGGATCAGACTCCGCCCGATGGAGGGCTGTGGATCGTCAACGCCGTCATCGGACACAAGCTGGAAAAAATCGCCTCGGCAATCCGGGCCCGTATTCCGTCCGCATCGGTCCTGGGGAGTTCCTGCGGCGGTATCGTGGGGCGTGAGGGCGCCGGCGAGTCCATGACACATATGGCGGTCATGACTGTAAACGGGCCGCCTGACGAAGTCGCGTGGTCGGCGGCTGACGATTTTCACGCCGACAGCGCGTACCAGAAGGGGCTGACCCTCGCCGGGGATCTGAAAGGCAAATTGCCTGGCGCTAAAATCATCTATTTGCTCACGCCCGGGCTGGATTCCCGCAATGACGAACTGCTGCGGGCCTTTCACGAGGTGTTCGGGAAGGATATTGTGATTTTCGGCGGAGCATCCTCCGACAATTACAAAGGCGTCGTCACCTCTCAGTACATCGGCGGTAAAGCCTGCGCCGACGGCGTGTGGGCGGTCGGTTTCGCGGATGCCTCGCTGAAGAGCGCGGCCCGGGCGACGCATGGGTTCAGCGCTTACGGCGACCCGATGACTGTCACGAAAGCGGACCGGAACTTCATCTTAGAGCTGGACGGACAGCCCGCGTGGACCGCATACAGCCAGAATCTCGGGGATATCTCGGCGGATGACGTGAAAAAAGTCCTGGTGTCCGGAGGGCTTGCCATCTCCTTGGATCCTGCGCTCGCGCGCGAATACGGAAGCGCCTGCATCCTGCGAATGGGACTGCCCCAAGAGGACAGCGGGGCAATCCGTCTTTCCGTTTCCGTAAAGGAGGGAGATCAATTCTACTTTACGACACGCGATGAGGATTTGATCTTTTCCGAGCAGAAAAAGGCGCTGGATGCTCTGCGCAGGGACATGATATCCAATTCCAAGGGCGATCCGCGTCCTGCCGCCGTGTTTCAGACCGACTGCCTGCTGCGCGGACGCACGCTTTTTGACAAGGTGATGAAGGATGAAATCATCGGCATGATGCAAAACGCCTTTTCCATCGACGGCGAAATACCGCCGTGGCTGGGCATGTATGGTTTTGGAGAGTTCTGCCCGACCGGCGGGCAAAATCTGTTTCACACATATACCACATCCCTGCTTGTTCTCTACCGGTGATATATCGAGCCCGTATATATCGCGCAAGTCACTGAGGAAGAGGGCGGCAGATGGGCATATCGAATGGACAAAGGTTGTCGAAAGATGCCTGAATATCGACAGGAGAAAGAACTGGCGGAACTGCGGAGATTGATACGCGAGTCTCACCGCCAGACAGCGCGCAATGAACTTGAAAAAGAGAACATGCGGATCATGCGGGGAAAGCTGGGTGTCCAGCTTGAGTTTTTCAAGCAGATCCACCGCTTTTCCCAGTGCGCTTTTTCCGTGTCCACCCAGTCGGAATTCGCCAACCTGCTTGCCGAAGGGATTGTGGATATTTTTCAGCTGGAAACGAGCGCTGCTTTCCTGCTGGACGTATCGGGGAACAAATTGAGCGTAACCGGTTCGTGCAATTTTGAAACGGACGTGCCGGAGATTTCTGTATCCAGGGCCTGGCTTGCGAAACCGGAACTTATGGATTTCAAACGGAAAAGCGTCATAGTGGAATCCCCGCCGGGAGATCAGTCTCCGTTCGCGGAACTGGGACTCGCCCATGTTATCTACGCGCCGCTTTTTGACAACCGGCGCGCGATGGATGGAATTATTCTGGGCGGTATCACACAGGACGGCAGTGCCGTCTACGACTTCGAACCTGAAGCTGTCGTCTCGCCGTTCATGGTCTACTGCCAGAACATGAACGGGATATACAACAATCTGATCGCTCTCGGCCGGGCAAAGTCGGCAGTCGACGCAAAAACCCGTTTTTTGTCCAATCTGAGCCACGAGATCCGCACGCCCATGAACGCGGTCATCGGTATGACGCAGATCGCGGAGCGCAGCCGGGACCCGGACGAACTGCGAAAATGTATAGCCCAGATCAGCATCTCCTCCCGCCATCTGCTGGGGCTGGTCAACGACGTTTTGGACATGTCCAAAATCGAAGAGGGCAAACTTGTTTTGGAAAAAACGCCATTTCAGCTCGATGCCATTCTGGATAATATCATCGGCAGTCTGCGGCCAAGTGCGGACGCCAAGGGGATTTCCCTGCTGCTGGACGCCGGCGCGCACGGCGCGCTGGAACTGTCGGTTTTGGGGGACCCCATGCGATTGTCCCAGGTTTTGATCAATTTTCTTTCCAACGCTCTCAAATTCACCGGTACCGGCGGCCGTGTGACGCTGCGCGCAAAGATCGTTTCACGCGACAGCGAAAAGGCGCTGCTCCTGTTTGAGGTGACGGACACCGGTATCGGTATGCCGCAGG
>JAISWP010000009.1 GCA_031271065.1 Synergistaceae bacterium | reverse complement strand
GCCATAAGGATATGCCCCGCGCCGCTGAAATTGATTACAGTTCAGAGAGCGTGTGCATTTTATCTTTTAAGGAAATATACAGGTCCTTGTATACTTTATAAAATTCATCGTATTTTCTGCGGGCCTCCGCATCCGGCCTCGCCGGTTCGTCAAACGCGACCCAATCCCTGACGGCGTCAAAACTTTTCAGGTAACCGGCGCCTACCGCTGCTATCAGCGCGTCTCCCAGCGGAGCTTCCGCCTCCTTGAGCGGGCATAGGATATCCGTTCCGGTCACATCGGCGAAAATCTGTCTCCACAGCTTCGAGCGCGAGGCGCCGCCCACAAGAACAGTGCTGACGCCGGGCTTCATCTCTATATTCGAGGATTCCATTATATGCCGGAGCGAGTAAGCCGACGCCTCCAAGAACGCCCGGTATACATTCACATTCGTATGGCGCAAAGTGAGCCCGACGACGGCCCCTCTCGCCTTTGCGTCCCATATCGGGCTGCGCTCGCCCATGAAATAAGGCAGCACGACAAGCCCGCCGCTTCCGGGAGGAATATCCGCCGCCAGCCCGTCCATCTCCTTGTAGGTCAGCGGCTCAGGCCCCGCGGGTTTTTTCACGTACGGGACCAGTTCGTCGCGAAACCATCGCAGCAGCGCGCCGGCGGTGGAAGCGCCTCCGTACGTATAAAGCATATTTTTTATAACATACGGCATGGATATATAATCCATATTAGCGGGTCTGCCGTCATGTATCACCGCCCAGTTCACGGACGAGCTCACTATCGCCGTATGCTGGCCGTTTCCCAGCGCGCCGGCGGCCAGCGTCGACGCTATGCAGTCGATACATCCGCCGCAGACCGGCGTTCCGGGTTCCAATCCCAGCAGGCGGGCCGCGTCTTCCGTGAGAACGCCCGCTGTTTCGTACGGCTCCACTATGCGCTCGGGCATCATGCCGCGAGGAATGCCGAACAGATTCATGAGCTCCTGAGACCACTGCCGCGCGCGCATGTCGTAGACGCCTCCCAGGTTGCCGGCGGACGTATGATCAATCACAGTTTGTCCCGTCAGGCGATATATGACGTAATCATTGGGGGGCAGAAATATTTTGGTTTTTGCCCAGCTGCGGGGCTCGTTGTTTTTGATCCACAATATTTTCGTAAAGCCGAAATATGGATCCGACGTGTTGTATGTGATCTCGAACAGGTCTTCCCTGCTGATCTTCCGGGCTATCTCGGCACACTCGCGCTCCGCGCGGCGGTCCATCCATATTATGCAGGGCCGCACCGGATTCATATGTTCGTCCAAGGGGACGCCGCTGCCGCCGTACAAACCGCTTATACATATCCCTTTGACGCTCTTTTTCTCCGCCCCGCTTTTCTCAAAAGCCGCCCGTATGACTCGCATCGCCGCTCCCAGATAAATATCGGCGTCCTGTTCCGCCCACGCGTGTTCCGGGGTGAGAAGTCCGTATTCCTCGGCGGCTTCGCCGTAAATACGACCGCTGACATCGGCCACTGCCGCTTTTGCGGAAGAAGTCCCTATATCCGCGCCGATAAAGTACGCAGACGCCATGTCAGCTCAACTCCCGCATCGCAGCCTCATACTCCTGCCTGGTCGGTACGGCGCCGTGAAAGTGGATGTTGTTTTCCATGAACGATACCCCTTTGCCTTTGATTGTCCTGCAGATCAAAACACCGGGCCGGCCCCGGGACGCCGAGGCATCCCTGAGCGCCGCCTGGATGTCGGCTAACGAGTGCCCGTCCACATCCCGCACACTCCACCCGAAACTGCGCCATTTTTCGGACATGTCGCCCATATCCATGACGTCCCGGGTGGGACCGTCGTTCTGCATCCCGTTCATATCTATCATAACCGTCAAATTATCCAGCCGGTGATGCGCGGCGAACATCGCCGCCTCCCAAATTTCCCCCTCGTTTGTCTCTCCGTCGCCCACTATCGAATAAACGAGGAATCCCGCCCCGGACCTAGCGGCGCCGAGCGCCATTCCACAGGCCGCGGACAGGCCTACTCCCAGGGAACCCGCGCTCATATCCAGACCCGGCGTTTTTTTAAAATCAGGATGTCCCTGAAATATGGAGTTTATGCGCCTGTAGCCGTCAAACAGATCCTCCTTGGAGAAAAAACCCTTGTCCGCCAGCACCGCATACAACGCGGGCGCCGTATGTCCTTTGGAAAGGACGAAGCGATCCCTCCCCGGCCAATCCGGACGGGCGGGATCGACCCTTATGACGCCGTAATACAACGCCGCCAGCATATCCATTATTGAAAGGGACCCTCCCAGGTGCCCCGATTTCGCCGCGTAGATCAGCTCTACGACCCAGCGGCGGAGATATCTGGCTTTTCGTTCGAGATCACGTAACGACACAGGGGCGTCCCGCATATTATCCACCTACCCGTCTGGAAATGGCGCGATGCGCCGCGTCTCTGACATCGGAGGGAGTCAGGCCGTATTTGATGTACAAATCGTCCTGGCTCCCCGATTCTCCGAATGTATCTCTGACTCCAACCCGTTCCACAGGGCTCGGGCACCTCGCGCAGAGCACTTCACATATCGCGCCGCCGAGCCCCCCCGCTATGAAATGGTCTTCCGCGGTCACGACGCAGCGGCAGCGCCTGGCGAAAGATACAACGATATCTTCATCCATAGGCTTTATCGAGAATACGTTCACAACGGACGCGTGAATACCCTCGCGTTCCAGCGCCGCGCTCGCCTCGAGGACATAAGGGACCATCGTTCCCGTCGTAAAGACCGCGACGTCGTCACCGTCCCTCAGTACATCCGCTCCACGTTCCGACACGCTGCCGATCTCCGAATACACCGGTATGGCCTTGTCTCGCCCGAGACGCAGATACGCCGGACCTGTCCTTCGAACCATATCGGACACGAGCGCTTTCGTCTGCGGCACATCACAGGCCGCCAGCACTCTGAAACCGGGCAGCATCCGCATGACGGCGATGTCTTCGGTAGCCTGGTGCGTGGCTCCGTCCTGACCTACGCACAGCCCGCTGTGGGTGGCGATGATCTTGACGTTGAGGTTCGGATACGCAACTACGTTACGAATCTGCTCAAACGGTTTTTCGGCCACGAACATCGAAAATCCGACAATCACCGGAGTATATCCCACCGAGGCCAACCCGGCCGCCGAGCCCACCATATTGGCCTCGCTGATCCCGACGGAGACATACTGGTTCGGAAAACGTTCGAGAAAGCGCTCCAGCCTCAAGGCCCTGGCCACGTCGGGAGACAGCACCATCACCGACGGATTGTCCGAAGCAGACGCAATCAGCGCGTCGCATACCGCGTCACGAAACGAGCTGGACATTTTGTATCGCCACTTTCAAAACACAATATTTTTATTAACGCACTATTTCCGGGTCCAAAAAAACATCGAACCTGTCGTCGTTGTGAGTCCCGAATTCTGAAAATACCGCTCCTTCGGGGCCCGCTTGAAACCAATGGGGCGTCCCGGGATATATCGTGATGCAGTCCCCCGGATTCAGGACGTGTTCACGCCATAGCGTAAAAACATCCTCCTTATCCTGAGGGACCCTGGCCCGGGGACTCGGTGAGGGCTCGCCCTCCGTGTACAGGTACATCTGACCCCATCGGCAGCGAAATGTCTCCTCCTTGCCTTTTATCCCCTTCATGTCGGGATGATAGTGCTGAGGACATATCTGTCCGGGAAAGAGCACCACTTCTTTCGCGCTGACCCGCTCCGTATTGACCATTATTATCAGCTCTACGCCGAACTCATCGATCCGTCCAAGGCCGAAATCAGCGACCTCCAGTTCCGACCGTTCGCGGGCGCTGACAGCAATAGCGGCCTTCTCGAAATATTCCAGCGCCCTGGCTTTACACTCCTCGTACTTCTCTTTTTCTATCATGGCGGATATTATCCCCGGCTAAAAACCGAGAGCCTCCCAGTTTTGGATCAGCGGGTCGACCGTGTCGGTCGTCGCTAAAACCATAGGAGTGACTATCCTCTTATCTATAGTCTCCCCTTTTGCCAGTTTCACAGCGGCCTTGACGCCGTACTCACCTATCTTATCCGGGCTCTGCGCGACGTCGGCGGCTATCTGACCGCTCCTGACGAGCCTCAGCGCGTCCACTATCCCATCCAAGCCCACAAAAATGATGTCGCTGCGTCTGGACAGTTTAGCCATTTGGGAAGCGCCTATCACCATCATGTCAGATTCGCAGAAAACCGCCTGAATTTCCGGGTGGGAGTTCAGAAAATCCTCCATCACATTGGACGCCTTGTCAGCTTCCCATTCGGCGTGCGCCTCCGCCACTATCTTTATATCCGGGTATTTCGCGAGCTCCTCTGTGAATCCCTTATAACGTTCGAGCTCCACCGGATGACCGTTGCCGCCGCGGATGACAGCCGCGTTTCCCTTGCCCTCCAGCCGCTTGGCTATGTACTCGGCCGCCATTGCCCCGCCGGCGATGTTGTCACTCGCGACGAAACTGGCGCCTGCGTCGGAGTTGAGGGCCGAATCCAGCACGATGACAGGCACGCCTCTCCGAACCGCTTCCTCGCAGGCGGGGACCAGCGCGTTGCCGTCCGAGGGCACTATACATATCACATCATATCCGCCGGTCACGGCGTCTTCGACCTGACTCGCCTGGGCGTTGAAATCCGTCTCGTTTGTCGTCGAAAATACCGTGACGTTTACACCGAGACGCCTGCCAGTCTCCTCAGCCGACTGCTTTGCCATCATCCAAAATGGATTTGTGAGCGATTTCAGTATGACGGCTATACGTATATCACTGCCGTCCGTTTTTACAGCCGCGCTGCCGCAGGCCGCGGCAATAAGCGTAAACGCAAGCGCCAAACCTAAAATTCTGAGCGTACGACTTTTCATTTTTCCTTCCCCTCTCGTTGTTTGAAGTGGTGTGCTGTATTCGAAAAATAGCGCGAAGTCCGCCGGCATGAACCGCCGCGCTATTTGTCTTTTTTCATGACGTCGAACAGCACCGCCATTATCACAATCAGCCCGGTGACCAAAGTCTGGTAGAATGACTGAACGCCCAGCTGATTGAGCGCGCTGCTGACAAGACCCAAAAGGAGCGTCCCCCATAAAGTGCCTATCATCGATCCCGTGCCGCCCAGCAGAGACGTCCCTCCGATAACCACGCTGGCGATGACTATCAATTCATAACCGCCGCCGACGCTCGGCTGAGCGGTGCCCAGCCGCGACGCGAGCACGACCCCGGCGAGGCCCGACAACCCTCCGCAGATGACGTAAGCCGACATTTCGACTATCCTGGTGCTGACTCCCGCCAGCCTGGCCGATTCCCGGTTTCCGCCGACGGCTAGAAAAAACCTGCCCAGGGAGAAGTGTCTCATGATGACGTCCCCCGCAAGAAACACGCATATCATGACCGCGACAGGCATCGGAACAAACCACAGGAAACCCGCCGAGATGCCGAGCATGGATTCGCTCATACCCCACACGGCTTTTCCGTTTGTCGTGATCAAAGCGAGAGCCCTGATGACATTCAGCATCCCGAGCGTCGCCACAAAGGGCAGTACCCTGCAGTACGCGACCAGAAAACCGTTGGCCGCCCCGACGAGCAGGCCCGTGACGACAGCGCATACTAGACACAGAGGAAGCGCAAAGCCGTTTATATTGAGCATCCCGGCAACCACGCTGCCCAGAGCCACAGTGGAGCCCACGGAGATGTCTATTCCTCCCGTCATTATGACAAATGTCATGCCGACAGCGATGATCCCGTATACCGCG
>JAISWP010000263.1 GCA_031271065.1 Synergistaceae bacterium | reverse complement strand
CTGCGTCACATAGCCGCCATAGCCGGCGGCGCGCTTCCTCGGGCGGCCCAGGTGGCAGCGGTCAGCGTCGGGGTGGTGGGAGGCGCGGCGCTGCTTGATCTCTCCTACGAGGAAGACAGTGAGGCGGATGTGGACTGCAATGTGGTGATGACCAGCTCATACGGTTTCGTCGAACTTCAGGGGACAGGTGAACGCGGCGCGTTTCCGAGAAAAGAGCTCGACGAGATGCTGTGCCTGGCGGAGACGGGGCTTGAGAGGATTTTCTCCGCGCAGAAAGACGCGCTCGGACTGTCCGCCTCGGAAGCCGGGCTGTTCGAAGCTCTGGCGGCGAAACGGGGGCAGTGAACTGCATCTTCTGCTTGCCAGCGGAAATGAGCATAAGCGCCTTGAGTTCTCCCGGTTTTTCGCCTCGCTCGAACACGGCGGAAGCGCCGCTGTGCGGCTCCTTTCCCCTTGCGATTTCAAAGGAGTTCCAGATGCGGAGGAAACGGGGTCATCTTACGAGGAAAACGCTCTGCTGAAGGCGAGGGCGTGGGCGCGCCGCACGGGCATTCCCTCCATCGCCGACGACTCGGGGCTGGAGGTGAGGGCGCTCGGGTGGCGTCCCGGGATATATTCCGCGCGGGCCGGCGAAAACGATTCCGACAGGATAAATTGGCTTTTGGGCGAGCTGTCCGGCCGCGATGACAGACGCGCCAGGTTCGTCGCCTGTCTTGTGATAGCTTTTCCCTTCGAAAGAAGTGTGCGGAGGGACTATTTTGCCTCCAGCGGGGTTTGCTGGGGGAATATATCTTCCCCCCGGGGAAAATCCGGGTTCGGATACGACCCCATATTCGTCCCGGACGGATACGGCGCCACATTTGCGGAACTCGGGCCGTCGGTCAAATCCGAAATATCCCACAGAGCTTCCGCCATGAGGGGAGTAGCGCAAATTATAAATTCTGTGGTAAAATATGACGCTGTGTATCGCGGAACACTCCGAGAGAGCTCTGATTAGGGGGCATTTGAGTTATGGGTAAGGCAATGGCTGTTTTTTATATGATAATGTGCGTGGTTTTGGTGGTGCTGGTTTTCATGCAGCATCGCAGGAGCGGGGGATTCGGCGGCAGTTTCGGCGGAGGCGGCACGCAGATGGATATGTCCGGCTCCTGGCAGAGGATGTCGTCACTGACCAAGATAACGTGGGGACTTGTCGCGGCTTTTATGGTATTGTCCCTGATTTTGGTGCGGATAAAACTTTAACCCCGAATATCCCGGCTTGACCTGAGCGTGATGTTGGAATATAATTCTTTGGCTTGTCCGTTTCGGAATTACTCACTGATCCCTTGCGGGACGGTGTTTTTGTCATGTGTGAAGGAGGAAGTTTTATGATCGGCACGCGCACTTATGTGGCCAAACGCGAAGAGGTGACCAGGAAGTGGTACGTCATTGACGCTACCGACAAACATCTCGGCCGTCTGGCTGTTCAGGTCGCCCGTATTCTCATCGGGAAGCACCGTCCGACCTATACGCCCCACGTCGACACGGGGGATTTCGTGATAGTTGTAAACGCGGAAAAAGTGGGGCTCACCGGCAAAAAGAGGGAGCAATCGAAAATTTACAGATACAGCGGTTATCCCGGCGGGCTGAAAAGCCAGACGTACGGTGAAGTGCTGGATCGCCGTCCGACCCGTCTCATCGAGAAGATCGTCTGGGGTATGCTGCCCAAGACGAAGCTCGGGCGCGCGATGTACAAAAAATTGAAGGTTTACCCCGGCGCGGCGCATCCGCATGCTTCCCAGCGTCCAGAGCCGGTGGACTGCTTCAACTGGTAGGGGGAATAGGACGATATGCAGGACGTTGTCAATTACTGGGGGACAGGGCGCCGCAAGAACGCTGTGGCGCGTGTGCTGATCCGCTCCGGAAGCGGAAAAATAACCATCAACAATCGTGAAGTGGACGATTATCTGCCCAGGTATTTCTGGAAGTCTCAGGCTATGGAGCCTCTTGCCACGGCCGGAGTCGAGGGTAAAGTGGACGTGATGATAAACGCCCACGGCGGCGGCCTGACGGGACAGAGCGGCGCGATTCGCATGGGCATCGCCCGGGCGATCCTGAAGCTCAACCCCGACGTGAGGCCGGTGCTGAAGAAAGCCGGAATGCTTCGGAGGGACTCCCGCATGGTGGAACGCAAGAAGTTCGGCCAGAAAGGCGCGCGCGGAAAGAGGCAGTTCTCCAAGCGCTGATCCGTCTTTTGGATAATATAAAAAATAAAAGGGCCGCCCCGGAGGGCGGCTTTTTTATTTTGGAAAAAATTTTATCGATTCAAATTTCGCGCCGAAGACGCCCGCGCGCGTCTTGAAACTTGAATCAGCCGTATGGAGGGCCTCCCGGCTAGCTGATCCAATTGCCGCTCTGGCCCGGATCCTTCTGCAAGACCTTGCTGTAGTTCGTCCATACTTTGCCGGAGTTGTCGTAGGACGGATCGATGACGTCGTCGCCGGGTATCCAGCACGCCGGGATGACCTTGCCGCCGCTGTTGTCGTGCTCGATGAGAGCCAGCACGACTCTCAGTATCTCCTTGGGGTTTCTGCCGAGGGGGTCGGAGTTGATGGTTATCGACTGCACGACGCCCTGCTTGTCGATCAGCACGATCCCGCGCAGGTCGACTCCGCTCTCTTCGTCGTAGATGCCGTAAGGTTTCCCGACATTGCCCAGCACGTCGGCCAGCATCGGGTACGGATAATTGCCTCCGAACGCCTGGGAGAGCTCCGCCTCATTCCATGCCTTGTGGGTGAATTTTTTGTCGGTGCTGACCACCAGTACGCTCACTCCGGACTTGTCGAACTGATCTTTCAGTTTCGCCAGGTAGATAAGTTCGGTGGGGCAGACATAAGTGTAGTCCGCGGGGTAAAAGAAAAGCACCACGTACTTGTTCTTGTAGTTAGCCAGGGAGTATTTGTCAAAACGGCCATTCAATGCGTCGAAACCGTCCACCTCGAAATTCGGCGCGGGCTTCCCTATGCGGGCTGATTCACAGCAGTTCTCCATATCTGATATCCCCTTTCGTCTGTATAAGGACGAGATTTTTTCGTACATTTAAAATTATAATTATTTTAATTACTATAATATATCAGTAATTCTACGTAGAAAATTGCTGATCAATATCATCGTCTGATAGTTATATGATCATCGGTTCAGTTTGACTCGTTCCGGCTTGACGATTTTAGCGGAAAATTCCGGTTCGGTGGATCTGATTTGTCCCGGGCCGGAGCGGACAACTCAAAATCAGCCGGGGCGGCGGACGCGGAGGATTGGTTTCGAGGCGTCCGCGAAGAGCCCGGGCGAATCCCCGCCGTCCCGGCTATCTGCGCCAGAAAGAGGGAGTGAAGATGACCCAGAGAGTAAATATTTCAAGCCTGCCGCTGATCATCAGGAGTATGTGGACGCACTTCGCCGAGTCCGGCAGGGTGTGATACCCAGCGGATGGCGCGGCCATTCCAAAGCCGGGGCCGACGTTTCCGAGAGAGGCCGCCGCTCCCGACAAGGCTGACGTCATATCCTGCCCCAGCAATGTCAGAAGCAGGAACCCGGCCGTATAGAGACCGAGGTAAGCCGCGCAGAACGCGAAGCATCCTGACACCACTTCCGGTTCCGCCGTAAACGAGCCGAGCCTGACGGGCACGACCGCTCTCGGGTGTATTCTTTTG
The DNA here is from genome assembly GCA_031271065.1 of Synergistaceae bacterium. Taxonomy (GTDB): domain Bacteria; phylum Synergistota; class Synergistia; order Synergistales; family Synergistaceae; genus JAIRKI01. The sequence goes on along the minus strand of JAISWP010000263.1, from coordinate 1,213 downwards.
ACGAACTCCGCGGCTATATGCCGCAGTACCATGAGCACTCTGGCGCAGGTCATGCCTCCCGCCGTGGATACCGCGCATCCGCCGCAGAACATCAGCATCAGCATGAGCAGACGCACGGACGCCGGCCAGGCGCCCGGGTCGGCGGTGAAAAAGCCGCAGGTGGACAGTATGCTGATCGTATGGAAAAAGCCCGTCGCCGCGGCCTTCAGCGGCGAGGCGAAACCCCCGTCCTTCCAGAGCAGAAACGACGTCAGGGCTCCGAATATGACGAATACTTTCATGTAAAACCCCAGCTCCGGGTCGCGCCGTGCGCTGGAGAGGTCTCTGGTCACGGCGAGTCCGTGGAAGACCGTCAGGCTGGACGCGGCGAGGAACAGGAATACGGCCGTTACCCACCTGACATAGCCGCTCCCGAAGTGCCCGATATTGCCGGGATGAGGGGAGAAGCCTCCGGTGGCGATCGTGCTGAAAGACAGCGTCAGCGAGTCGAAAAGCCCAAGCCCCCCGAATGTCAGAAGAATTGTCTGCGCCGCGGTCAGCGACAGATACGCCTTGCAGATGAACGCCGCGGACTGCTGTATCCTGGGGGTGAATCTCCCTTCCGCGGGTCCCGCCACCTCGGCTTTGAAAAGCCGGAGGCCCGCCGAGGACATAGGGAATACCGCCAGGGTCAGCACGACTATGCCGACGCCGCCCAGCCACTGGGAAAAACTGCGCCACAGCAGGATGCTCCCGGGGACCTCGGTTAGATTCGGTATAACTGTCGCTCCGGTGGTCGTGAACCCTGACGTTCCCTCGAAGAGCGCGTCCAGGAAACTCGTGACGGTTCCCGAGAAGAAATACGGCAGCCCCGCGACGGCGGATACCGCCGCCCAGGCGCCCGCCGCGGAGAGCACGGCCTCGCGCGCGTCCATCTCAGAGCAGCGGGCGCCCCTTCCGGCGTAATACATCGCGGCGCCCAGCGCCGCTCCTGACGCCATGGACGCGGCAAGCGGCAGGAGTCCCGAGTCTCTGACGGCGGCGCTCCAGACGATTGGGAAGATGAAAGAAAGAGAGACGGCCCCAGCGGCCGCCGCTATGAAGCGCAGTACAGGGCGGAAGTTCAATCCGCGCTTACCCCCAGGGACGCGAGCGTCTCCGGGGCGACCTCCTGAGCGGAGAACAGGATGACCCTGTCTCCAGCGCTCAGGACCGATGTGCCGGTGGGTATGAA
>JAISWP010000234.1 GCA_031271065.1 Synergistaceae bacterium | reverse complement strand
ATCTCGCCGCTAAACTGCGGGACGAGGCGCACATCGCGGTCCCCGCCGTCACGCCTCCGGCGCCGGACGTCTCACCGCCGCCCCAGCTCGCGCAGAACGCCGCCGGAGCGCCTTGGCGCAGCCCGGACCCGTCGGGGGCGTCTGGCGCCGGCGCGGTCAGTTATCCCCGCAGAGAATCCCGCGCGGACGATAAAAACAAGATAGACATCAACAGGGCGGACGCGTCGCAGCTCAATACCCTTCCAGGCATAGGCCCGAAACTCTCCGCGGCGATAGTCGGCTACAGGGAGGCAAACGGCCCATTCGAATCTGTGGATGACCTGCGCAATGTGAGAGGTATAGGGGAGAAGCGTCTCGAGGCGATCAGGGAATTAGTGACAGCCGGCATATGAACCGGGCTGGAAGGCCGCCCCTGCGCGGGAGTTCTCCGCTTGCCCTCGCTCCGGCGTTCGCGCTGATGCTGGGGTTTTCCGCGTTTCTCGTCATGCGCGGACACTGCGGCTTTGTTTTCGCTGCCGCCGCGTTTTTGTCCGTACTGGCGTCCGCCGGCTGGTATCTTTTGGGGACCGAATCTGCCGATAAAAATTCTATCCCCGCGGCCTGCGCGCTGACGGCGGTCCTTTTGTCAGGAATACTGATCATCGATTCGAGGATAGCCGAAAAGCCGCTGCCTGAGCGTATCCCCGAGACTGTCGGGATAGTGCTGTCCGAACGTAAATGGGGTTTTAAGCGGATAGCTCTCGTCAAGGCGATCGGGTCAGGTTCTGCGGGATACTTTCCTGATAAATACGTCCTTTTCGGGAGCGGGGAAGAACAGCTGAAACCGGGGGACCTGGTCAGGTTTTCCGGCGCCCTCTCCCCGTTTGAGAGGGCGGAAGCTGCCGGAGATTTTGACGAATTCCTCTACTGGAGGGCAAAAGGCGGCAGGGCCCGCCTCCTGTCGCCGAACGTCAGGGCCGAGGGGAAATCGAAAAGTATCGCCTATTTCAGGTTTCGCCTCTCGTCCCTCATCTCGGACACCCTTCCCCCGCGCACGGCCGGATATATATCGGCGTCCTGGATCGGGGTACGGGACGAATCTCTCACCGAGTTTCACAGAAATGCCGGCACGTCTCATCTTCTGGCGGTTTCCGGCCTGCATGTGGGAGTCGTATACTGCATGGCCGGCTTTCTTCTGAGGCGTTTTAAATGGAGATCCTGGGCGATAAGCGCGATCGTCTGGGCATACGCCCTGCTGTCCGGCGCTTCCCCCAGTTCCCTTCGCGCCGCCGCGATGCTCCAATTTGTCATGGCGGGCAGGCTGGCCGGGCGGTCCGGCAATTCGTTCAACTGCGTCTGCACTGCCGGCTCCGCCATGCTGCTGGTAAACCCCTGGCTGTTCTGGGACGTGGGCTGGAGGCTCTCCATGCTGTCCGTCCTCACCCTGACCTCCATTTATTCGCTCACGCCGGACGCATGGGTCAAATACCTGTCAGCCTGCCCCGCCGTGTGGCTTGTGACGTCGGTCCAGTCCGCCTGGACTTTCGGAGAGGTCCCGCTGGCGGGGATAGTGATAAATTTCTTCGCGGTCCCGGCGTTCTCCGTCCTCCTGCCCGCGTCTTCGCTGCTCTGTCTGCCTTCGCTCGCGGGGTTTGGTTTCGGGCGGTATCCCGCGATGTTCTCCGAATTTCTCTTCGCCGCATGGGAGCGTTTTTCGAACAATATGACATTTCTTGTTCCGTGGAAGCAGCCCTTCTCGATTCCGATGTTCTCCGCGGGAACCGCGGCGCTCGTGTATCTGTCCGCGAAAGCCTGCGGTTTTTCCGGCGTCAGGATACTTGCGGCGGAAATTCTCTGTTTATCTTTGCTCTGCTTCCTATATATAATATAAATTATAAATATCAATACGGATATTTCGGAGGGGTCGAAATGCTGCTTGTGCTGGATATAGGCAATACAAACACTTCAATAGGGGTTTTCGGAGACTGCGCGTCAGGCTCGTCGGAGTTCCCGGCGGCCAGGGCGCGGTTTTCCTCCGCGGACCGGACTTCGGATGAAGCGGGTCTGTTGCTGGAGAACCTTTTCAGGTCCAGAGGGATCGATAAAAAATCACTCGCCGGCGCGATTTTGTGCTGCGTGGTTCCCAGGCTCGAAACGGTGTGGCGCGAGGGCATACGCGAATATTTCGGCGTCGATCCGGTCGCTGTCTCCGACAGGATCGACCTGGGGCTCGAAATCGACATGGACGTGCCGGGAGAGGTGGGCGCGGACCGCCTCGCGAACGCCGCGGCGGGAGCCGAAAAATACGGTCGTCCCGTCATAATCGTGGATCTGGGGACGGCCATAAACATCGATGTGGTATCGTCCGACGGGCGCTATATCGGAGGCGCTATCGCCCCCGGGCTCGCCACCAGCGTACAGACGCTGTTTTCCAGCACGGCGAAACTCCCGCAGGTCGCGCTTGAAGCGCCGCCGAAAGCGGTGGGCAGGAACACGGTTCAGGCCATACAATCGGGCATTGTGTACGGCTATACCGGCCTTGTGGACGAGCTTGTAAACCGCGTATGGGGTGAGCTCGGCGCGAAAACGCCCGTGGTGGCCACCGGAGGTCACGCTGAGATACTGGCCGTCAA
>JAISWP010000218.1 GCA_031271065.1 Synergistaceae bacterium | reverse complement strand
GCCTGGGCCATAACCTGGGCGGGACACTTTCTCGCGGAATCGGTCGATATGATAGACTCGCTTCGCGGAATATGGTCTGTCGACGTATATCTGTCCCCCGCCGCTTCGGAAGTTCTCGCCATGTACGGTCTCGCGGAGCGGGTCCGAAACGCTTCCTCGGAAAAGGGACGCAGTTTCCCCGAATCTTCGAAATTTTCCGTCGGGAGATACGACGCCCTGGTAATATCCCCGGCCACGGGCAACACGGTGGCCAAATGCGCGGGCGGGATAGCGGATTCCCTTGTCTCCTGCATGTTCGCCCAGGCGGGCAAAAGCCGCGTCCCGATATGCGTCCTGCCTACCGACGTCTCATCCGAAATGGAGACCACCGCCCCGGACGGAAGCCGCGTCATGGTCTACCCGAGGCGGCTGGATCTGAATTTGTGCGCGGCGCTTGAAGAGATAGACGGCGTCACGGTGGTATCCTCCCCCGGGGAGCTCCGCAGGTGGATAACAGGACTGGAAACACTCTCCTCCTGACGGGCCGGCTCGCCGCCGGACCGCTCAGGCGGGCGGCCGATAAATTCAACGCCCGTTCCGCCGGGGAGGGCGCTGTGCTGTCCGTCCTCGAACTTCCCATCTCCGTAGCGGCGCTCATGACCCCCGAATGGATACTCGGCAGGCTCGCGCGGATGGATATCGGTTCCGACCTGTCGCACACCGGCAGGATAGTCCTGCCGGGACGAGTGTCCGGAGATCTGGGCGGGATGGTTTCCTCGCTTGGGGTTCCAGTAGCCCGCGGCCCCGAGGACATGAGAGACATACCGGAATGGCTTGGCGCGGAACGCGGCTCGGATATAACCGACCCCCCGAAAAAACCGGAGATAATAGCGGAGATCGTAGACGCCTGGCGCATGACTCCGGACGAGATACTGAAACGAGCCGAATATTTCCGGACGTCCGGGGCTGACTGCGTCGACCTGGGAGGGAATCCAGACGAAGGGGTCCCCGACGTGGAGGCGAAAATCGGGATATTGAAAGAAAGCGGCTTCAAAGTGTCGGTCGATACATTCCACGCTCCCACCATCCGGCGCGCGTGCAGGGCGGGAGCGGATATGATACTGAGCGTCAATTCAGGGAACATGGATTCCCTGGAAGATGTCAGCTGCCCCGTCGTCGTCGTGCCGGACTATGAACTGGACGAATCGGAGTATCTGGGATCCCTGGCGTCAAACGTCGAGTCCGTGTCGAAAGCCGGCCTCACCGCCATCGCGGACCCGATCCTCTCCCCCCCTCTCATGGATATGACTTCGTCTTTTATCAGGTACTCCGAATACCGGGCGGCGTATCCCGGCGTTCCGATGCTCATGGGAACCGGCAACGTCACGGAAATGCTGGAGGCCGACAGCGCCGGGGTCAACGCATTGTTATCCGTATTCGCCCGCGAACTCGATATTGATTATGTCCTCACCACCGAGGCCGCCGCCTGGACCAGAGGGACTGTGAGCGAGCTCAGGTCGGCGGGCCGGATGATCGCGGAGGCGGCCCTGCTCGGTCTGCAGCCCAAGCATATATCTCACGCGCTCAGGGAGCTGAAGGGCCTCCCGCCCGGTTATGAAACGCGCGAGCTCAGGGAAATGCAGGCGTCGGTCACCGACCCGAACTGGAGAATATTCGTCGCGGGCGGAAAGATATGCGCGTTCAACAGCGAAAGATTCATCGAGGGCCAAGACGTCAAGAGCATTTACAGGGACATGGGCATATCCGACCCGGCCCATTCGTTCTACATAGGCAGGGAGCTCCAGAAAGCCTCCATCGCGTTGAGGCTGGGACGCGGCTTCGCCCAGGACGACGATCTGACGTGGGGGGCCCTGCCGTGATCTTCGAGGCTATACTCGGAGTCGAGGGACCCCGGTTCGCCCCGATGGGGGTCGAACCGGGGCACGACGGCGCCGCGTCGTTCTTCGAGGCCGGCGTCGCGGTGATTCGTCCGTTTTTTTCCAGCCGTACAGGGGAGGAATTTCTCCGCCTCGGGCATGGGGTCCTCAACTTCCCGGACGACGTGATGCTGTTCGCCAAAACCGCCCTCACGGACGAACTGCCTCCTTCCCGGGGCCCGGTGATCGACGGGACGCCCTACTGGTGGAAAATATCGGCCGCGTCCGCCGGCCGGGACGAAGCGTCCGGAAGATGGGAGATCGTCTGCCGCGTGGAGCAGAAAAATTTCGAGCGTCCCTTCCGCCCGTTCAACAGGGCGAAAAACGCCGCGCTGGAGGCGGTGATACTCGCCACAAGGCTCCATCTCGAGGAAAACCCGGCGGAAGCGATGCGGCGCATCGGCGAACTCGAGACCGCGGCAGAAAGGACAGGAGGCGGGAACGAGCATGACATATTCCGGTTTATACGGTCCAGCGTCGAACGAGGGAGCTGAATTCCCCGGCGCTCCCGACACCGTCGAAATCACCTCCGCTGCCCGGCTGCATTTCGGCTTTCTCGACGCGGCTGGCAGCCTGGGGCGGAAGTTCGGCAGCATCGGGCTTGCGATATCATATCCCCGCATACGCCTCAGAGCCCGCCTGTCGGACGATATTCCGGTCCGATGCTCCTGCGGTGAAAACACGGCGACGGCGCTCAGATATTCTTCCATGTTTTACGAATACATGAAGTCAGAGGGCGCGGACCTCCGCAGCGGGGCGGAAATTACCCTGGACGAGATCATACCGCCCCACGCCGGTCTCGGCTCCGGGACCCAGACGGCCCTCTGCGTCGTTTCATCACTCTTTAAACTGCACGGCATGGAAACCTCGGCGCGCGGCGCGGCCGTGATATCACGGCGGGGGCTTCGTTCCGGCGTCGGCATAGAATCCTTCGCCCGCGGCGGTTTCATAGTCGACGCCGGAAGTCCTGACGATATGCCGCCGCAGACGGTGTTCAGGGGCAATTTTCCCAAAGACTGGAAGGTGGTGCTGGTATTCCCTCCGGACCAGGGGGAAGGGCTCAGCGGCGAAAAGGAAACGACGGCTTTCGGCTCGTTCGGAAATTCGGCGGATCCCGCTCCCGCGAGGGAGATATGCCACATCCTCATGATGAAGCTCCTGCCCTCCATCATGGAGAAAAAGCTCGGCGATTTCGGGGCCGCCCTGGAAAGGATACAGGAGATAACGGGGGACAGTTTCGCTGGCTTCCAGTCGGGCAGGTACGCGTCCCCTATGGCTGAAGATATATTCAGAGTGATGAGGCGCCTGGGGGCGGCCGGCATGGGACAAAGTTCCTGGGGACCGGTCCTCTACGGTTTCGCCGGCGGAGACCTCGAGGCTTCCCGCATCGCCTCAGGGGTGAGGGAATTTTTCCAGGGCGCGTCCGGCGGCGCCGGCAGCCTCGAGGTCTCCGTCGTCTCCGGCAGAAACCACGGAGCGGAAATAACGGCCAGACGCGAGGGGCTTGACAAAGATCGGAGGTAAAGCACTGACAATGCAGAAGGGAGAGATATTGACCGGTGAAGTATAAACACAGCGATAAACTCAACGAACGGGCGTATTGCACGGCTAAAAAAATGGCCGGGCTGGGAAAATCCATCGGGGTCGAGACGAGTGAATCCCCCTGCGGAGCTCTCCTGATAGACGCCGGCATCGAATCTCACGGGAGCCCCGAGGCGGGCCGGCTTTTCTCCGAAGCCTGTCTCGGCGGTACGGCTTCCGTACGCATTGACATGATGAATCTGGGAAATATCTCCATCCCATCGGTCTTTGTGACGGTGAACGAACCGGTGAGAGGCTGCATGGCGGCCCAATACGCCGGCTGGACGATAAAAAGCGAAAATGACTCCTCTTACTTCGCTATGGGCTCCGGACCGGCGAGAGCGCTTTACGGCGCGGAGGATATATTCAGGGACATAGGCTGCACCGAACGCGCCGACGTTGCGGTGATAGCCCTGGAGACCAGGAAGTTCCCTCCGGACGGCGCGCTCGGGTACATCGCTGAAAGCTGCGGAGTGAAGACGGAAAATCTCGCCGTGCTGATGGCCCCCACCGCGTCGATAACCGGCTGCGTGCAAGTCGCCGCCAGGATAGTCGAAACCGGTCTGCACAAACTGCACGAACTCGGCTTTTCCATAAAGAACGTGACCGCCGGATACGGCTCCGCCCCTATCGCGCCGGTCGCCTCCAGCGACGGGGCCGCCATAGGCTGGACGAACGACGGGATACTGTACGGAGGCACCGCCTGGTACACCGTGAACTGCGAGGACGACGACATAAAACGCATACTGCCGGAACTCCCGGCGGAGGCTTCCAGGGACTACGGAACGCCCTTCTATGACCTGCTCAGACGATACGATTGGGACTTCTATAAGATTGACCCGCTGCTTTTCAGCCCCGCCGTCGTTTACATCAGCAGCGCCAAATCCGGCAATACGTACAGGGCAGGCGCCATAAACGCGGCGCTCCTGGAAAAAGAGTGGTTCGGCTCCGTATGAGCCATGCAACCGCCGCGCCCGGAGGACCCGCCGGGGCGCCGGGCAGCGGCGTATCCGCCGCTGAGGAGACAGCCGAATGGATCAGGGCATGACCCTCACCCACGCTCAGATCGCCGAACTGGCCTGTTTTATGGAAGCGCTCTGTCCTAAACCCGGAAACGTCTATCCGGGCAGACCGTTCAAATACCTGAATGAGATGTCCTTCGTGGTATCGGCGATGGGGCTTGCGGAAGCGTTCTCATCGGACGAAACGGCCGGACGTCTCGCGCTCAGGGCCGCGAGGTCGGCGAAAAAACTGGTGGGGCGCAACGCGAATCTCGGCATAATACTTCTGCTGGCGCCTCTGGTGAGGGCCGCCGGGAAATCCGACGGCGGCGGACGCCGGTCCGCGGGCAGAGCGTCCGTGAGGCAAGTTCTGGAGGACCTCGGCCCGGACGACTCCGAAGCGATATACGAGGCCATAAGGATACTCTCCCCGGAGGGACTGGGCAAGAGCAGTCAGTACGACGTGAACGGCGCGGGGCCCGTCCCTCCGATACTGGACGCGATGAAGCTTGCCTCCGGCTGGGATTCCGTCGCCGGCGAGTACGCCAGCGGATATGAAATAACGTTCGGCCTTGCCGCCCCCGCGATATCCTCATTCCGAAACGAGGGACACACGCTGAAAGACTCGATACTCCAGGCTTTTCTGACAGTCCTGGCCGAAGTCCCAGACACCCTGACTGAGAGAAAACTCGGCAGAGCCGCCGCCGAGAGAACTTCGGCCCTGGCCCGGTCCGCGCTTCTCGCGGGGGGGTGCTTCACCGGGCGCGGAAGGGACGCGATCTCGGAGATGGACAGGGAACTCCGGGACGCGGACAACCTGAAAAACCCCGGCGCCACCGCCGACCTCATCGCGGCCGGCATATTCGTATTCCTCTCGGAAGAACTCCGGCGCACTCCCCTGACGGCTATCGTAGACAGATGGGACGAACACCCGGACAATATAATATTGTAAAAAATGGTCATATTATAGTTCGGCCTGCGGAGAGAGAGACTGGGTTTTGACGAATACGCGGCAAGAGGAATTTATTGGTCCGCGGAAAATCAGCTGACATTACCCGCGGCTCGTACGGGCCGTTTTTTGAAGGTATCAGCGCCCGTTCTGCTGCCGTCTCATACTATGGCGTCGTCGAAGACTATACCGCGGACTCCGCCGGCGGCAGGGACGCGCCCGAAGAGAGACTCGCCGAACTCCGCCGCTATGCGTCTTTCCCTTTTCGACAATTTCCTGAAAGGATATATTACGAGCTTGTCTTTGTCTTTTTTCCATTTCGCGCAGATGCGTCCGTCCAGCAGGACCGTCGGGCTGACGATGCCGGATACGGTGACGACGGAGCGTTTGAATTTGTCGTCCAATATAGCGGAACGGTCTTTATAGCCCATGATCATCTGGTCGAAACCGGCGAGGAAGATACAGGGCGGAACTGCCCGGAAATCCGGCAGGCTGCCCGAATGAAAATATTCGGTCCCGCGCGACCTGACTGACCTGAGGGCGATTTTATGCCGTTCGATTATGCCAGCGATCTCGCGCTTTTTATACCCTGTGAACGCGGCGCAGTCCTCAAGAGCCGCGGGCCCGAACGATCTGAAATAGCGGCGGAGCAGGACGGCCCTCGCGGACTCTTTATCCATTCTTTCGACTCCTGCGCAGGGGAGGAAATTTTTTGCCGTACCGGGATGATAGGCGATCATGCCGCGCTGATTCATCTCATAGAGCAGCCCGCCCCATCCGTTGAATACCTTGTCCAGTTCCTCCCGCCCTACGTCGGCCTCCCTGCAGCGCGCTTTCAACGCCTCCCTGCCGGTCACACCGGAGATGATCTGTTCCATTAGAAAACCGGCAAGCGCTTCCGCGCGGGGAGCCCCGATACCCTCGAACCCCTCCCAGCGGTCCGGCATACCCGCCGCCGATAGGAAAACGCCGAGTTCGTCCAGCCTGACGACATGGAGCGTGTGCCTGAATGACCATATTTTGACCAGCCCCGCGTCCCAGTCCGCCTCGTCGAAATCGCTGCCCCGGATGCGCAGGGCGTATTTGGGGTTGCTGGCAAATTGCGCCTGAAGGCCGCACAGCCCGGAGACAACCGTCGCACAGGCCGACCGTTCGAGCAGAAACTGATTCCGCAGTCTCGCGCATAATATATGTTCTCTATCGACCGTCATGACCCTTCGCCGAACGCGTTGATCCCATAAACACCCGAAGTGTGCCCGAGATGGAGCATCTCTTTGATTTTTTTTAATATCTAAATATCCGTCCGCGCTTCAGATTGTATCATATTCCGGCATATCCCATCCGACACGCGCCAAAACCGGCGGCGCTCGTGTGATAATTGTTGTTGAAAGCGCCGGACGGGCCGATATTGTCTCACTGGGGGAGAATATGAAAATACCGGGGGACTGATGCCGAGAAACCGGGACAGACGGACAGCTTTCTATTTCAGCCGAGCGGCGGTGACATGACATGATGAAAATTATAGAACGATACAGGACGAGGATTTCCCAGGCGCTTGGACTGGTTTACATACTGGTTTTCGCCCTCTCCGAGAAAAAGCTGGAGACGACGGCTCCGACGGTGACCGGAATAATGATCATCGCCGGCTGCGTACTGGTCGGGATAGGTATCGTGGGCAGACTGTGGTGCGCGCAGTATATAGCGGGGTATAAAACGGACTCGCTGATCACCGGCGGGCCTTACTCGGTATGCAGAAATCCGCTGTATTTTTTCAGCTTTATCGGCGGGACAGGCGTCGCGTTATGCACGGAATCCATCACCCTCGCATTGATACTGCCCGCTCTTTTCGCGGTCATATACCCGGTGACTATATTTCAGGAGGAGAAAAACCTTCTCGCCGCCCACGGCGAAACCTATCGCCGGTACATGTATTCCGTGCCTCGTTTCATCCCCAAATGGTCTCTGTTCCACGAGCCGCCCGAATACATGGTCAGAACTAAAATTTTCAGACGAGAGGCGATCGACGCAGTCTATTTCGCCTCCGCGGTCGGATTGTTCGAGATGATAGAAGAATTGATCAATTTCGGGATCATAAGGACGTTCTTCGTTTTGTACTGACGGATTTATACGAAAATCTCCTCCTTCGCTTAAATACAAATAAGATTCATATTCCATGATTCAACACTAGTGATTGGTGATTAACAAAAAAGAAACCCAAATATAAACAAAAATACTTAAAAAAAGCAGTAACTTTTTATGAATGTTAA
>JAISWP010000213.1 GCA_031271065.1 Synergistaceae bacterium | reverse complement strand
CTATGTGAAGAAAAACCATTTGAAAATCAGCGCCAAACAAAGCATGATAAAAGCCGTACTTAACGAAGAGTATTTCCTGGCATTAATCGGAAATTTATGAAACGGCCCTGAGAACTTTGAAATCATGCCGCAACCCGGGCGAATCGCCGGGACATGTTCCAGTTTTGCGGCAAAGACGCACTTGTCTGGCCTGAAATTGGCACAAAGGGCGGGACGTTTTGTCTCGCGATGCACGGCGCAGCTAGTTTATAAACCAAACCTGCCGGAAGCGGAGACGGTTCAGACAGAACATGACGCGGCGCCTGCCGCTCTGTTCCAGTGTTCGACCGCGGCTTTCAGCAGCTCTGGTATATCGAGGTGATACGGACAGCGGGTCGTACATTCCCCGCACGCCGCGCAGGTCCCGGCTTTTGCGATGGCCGATCCTGACATGGCCCGCGCGCGCTCCGGCGTAAAGCGTTTCATGCCGCTTCTGGCCGTCAGTGCTGTGCTGATGGGTATGCCCTGCGGACACGGCTGACAGTAATCGCAGCGATGACACCAGGTCGGGCCGAATTCTTTCCGGATGCGCTCTATCTCGGCCATGTCCTCCGCGCTCAAAACCCTGGCCTCGTTCACGATTTCCGCAATCTCCCTGATTTCCTCTATCGTCTCGATGCCGGGATCCGGGACGATACCGCCGAACTGCATGAGATAACGGAACGACAGTCCGGCGTTGTCCAGCATACCGCCGCCCATCGGCTTCATCGCTATGAACCCCATATCCAGTTCGCGCGCCAGTGGGATTATCTCCCTTTCGGCGTCGTTGTCGATGTAGTTGAAGGGGATCTGGACCACGTCAAACAAGCCGCTTTTCATTATCTCCATAGCCAGCGGGATGCTGTGGCTTGAAAACGCCGGAAAGCGCACTTTGCCTGCCTTGACCGCTTCGTCCATGCCCTCCATCGCTCCGCCGGGCGACATGATCGCGTCCAGTTTTGCCTTCGACGCAATGTTGTGGAACTGATAAATATCGATATAGTCCACGTTCAGGCGTTTGAGGCTGAGGTCCAGATGCTCGTCGAAGGTTTTTTTGCCGTCCGCGGGAGACTTCGACGCTATCACCAGGTCCTCCCTGGCGGCGCCCTTTATGCCCTCGCCGATTTTTTCCTCGCTGTCCGCGTAGCCATGGGCCGTATCGATGAAATTGATTCCCAGAGATATGGTCTCCCGGACCAGTTTCACCGCTTCGTCTTTAGGCGCCCGCATAATAGGGATGCCGCCGAAAGCGACCCTGCTCACCATCAGTCCGGTTCTGCCCAATCTGACTCTTTCCATTTCCATCACCAGAATTATTCAGGATGTTTATTCAATAATACAAACCGTTTCGCTGAAATATTTTAGAATATATTTAATGATTATAAAAATTAATAATATATTTACTGATAAGTATCATTCCAGAACTTCATATTGTCAAGCAAGCGGGGAAAGGGCGCGTTTCGGAGCGCCCCTCCCCCGCCTGTGTCAGAATATGATGAGGACCTGATATCCCAGATCCCTTTTTTACTTGCCTAAAGACTCGTATATCCTGGACAGGTTCTCGGTCATCCGTTCGAGATACGTCATTCCGTTCTCCGGGCCCTCTATCGTATATATGGGCACGACGTCCGCCCCCACCTCGCCGGCAAGGGTTCTCGATATCTCGGGACTCGCCGCCTCCTCGGAGAATATCGTGGTGACGCCGTTCTTCCTGCAATACTCCACAAGTTCCGCAAGCTGCCGGGCGCTGGGCTCGCCCTCGGCGAAAGCGTCCTCAACGCTGTTTTGTTCCAGACCGAACTCCCGGCAGAGATAGGCGAACGCCGCGTGTCCGGTCACGAAATTTTTCCTCGATACCGATCTGAATTTTTCGCTGTACTCGCGGTAGAGCGAAGTGAGGCGCTCGGTGTATTCGTCGCGGTTTTTTTCGTAATACTCCCTGTTGGAAGGGTCGGCCTCGATGAACGCGTCCGCGATGTTTTTCACTTCCGCGGCGGCCCCGTTCAGACTGAGCCACACATGGGGATCGTATTCGCCGTGTTCGTCTATTTCGTCGAGATCGGTGTTCTTTATCACGTCCGCCCCGGACGAAGCCTCGACCGCGATCAGGCCCGCGTTTCCAGCGGCTCTGATCGCTTCCTCCGCCCAGGGTTCCATCCCCAGCCCATTTGCGACGAACACTTTCGCGGAGGCAAGGGCCATGATATCCCGGGCTTTCGGCTCGAAGTCGTGGGGCTCTCCCCCGGCCGGCACTATCACAGATACCTCCGCCAGGTCCCCTCCGACGGCCTCGGCGAATTCTTTCATCGCTTCGAACGAGACGGAGACTTTGAGTTTCGCCGCCGGCTCCCCCGCGAGAGCCCGAACGGATGAGACAGAAAAGGTCAGGACAAAGACAAAACAGAGTGCCAATACAGATATTTTTTTCAACTGAGACGCCTCCTGAAGGATATATTTGCAAATGCGTATCATTTGCATTTATAATTATGCTAGAGCTCGCGGGAAATTTTGTCAAGATACTGTTATCATAATCTCTGCGAATATGTTTTTTTGGGATGGTGTGCCGGTGATAAGAGCGGAAAATTTATGCTACTCCTACAACGGATCGGTGTATGTGCTTGAAAATATCGACCTCCATATAACGCCCGGCGAATACGTGTCGGTCGTCGGGGACAACGGAAGCGGAAAGAGCACCCTGCTCCGCCTGATACTCAAATTCATAAAACCGTCGGGCGGAAGCGTGTCGACGGCGGCCCGCAGGATAGGATACGTCCCTCAGAAGAAGGATTCAGCCGACTCGGGATTTCCCATCACTGTCCTGGAGATGCTGGACTCCTACCGCAGGCTGCTCGGGATAAAGGAAAGAGGCGCGGCAGGCGAGATGCTGGAGAAGGTCGGCATGTCCGGTGAGGGCGGCTCGCTCATGGGGAACCTGTCAGGGGGACAGAGCCAGAAGATAATGATAGCGAGGGCTCTGCTGGGCGGCCCGGACCTGCTGATACTGGACGAACCTTCGACCAGCGTCGACTTGTGCAGCCAGAATGAAATATACGGATTTCTCAAAAAGATCAGCCAGGAGCGGGGCATCACCGTCGTCTCCGCAGAGCACAACCTGGACGCCGTCATAGAGAACTCCACGCTGATATACCATCTCAGGGACAGAAGGGGGCACCTCTGCACTCCCGAACAGTACGCGGAGGAAATCCTGGGCAGAAGGGGCGCAGGTACAGAGGATTAGATCCGCTTGCATGCAAAACGCGCTCGCGGTCTCCCTGGCTATCTCGATCCTGTGCCCATGTATCGGGATATTTCTCGTTCTCCGCCGGTACTCGATGATCGGCGACACTCTGTCACACGCGTCTTTAGCGGGAGTGACCATAGGGCTCCTCTCCGGGTACAGCCCCATACTGGGCGCGTTTATCTTCACGTCCGCGTGCGGGGCGCTGATCGAGTTTTTGAGGGGATACTTCAAAAAACACACGGACCTGATCCTGGCCATAGTGCTGTCGCTGTCAGTGGGCACAGCGATAACGCTCATAAGTTCCGGGAAACTGCGCGCCAACGCCGACTCGTTCCTGTTCGGCAGCATCCTGACTGTGAGCCGGTTCGACA
>JAISWP010000148.1 GCA_031271065.1 Synergistaceae bacterium | reverse complement strand
ATGCGTATCATCCCGGGGGATCCCGCCCGTATGGCTCTGGGGCCCACCGCCCCGGAAGAGGTGGTCGAGCGCTACCGGGAGCGTATGCACTACAACGAACCGCTGGCTATTCAGTACTGGTACTGGCTCTCCGACGTGTTTCACGGCGACCTGGGCATGTCCTCCGTGACTCACAGACCGGTCACCCAGGACCTCAGGGAGTTCCTGCCCGCCACCATGGAACTGGCAATCTGGGCCGGCATCCCTCCGGTATTCTTCGCCCTGCTTCTGGGCGTGCTGGGAGCGATGTACAAAAACCGCTGGCCCGACTATCTCATACGTTTCAGCAGCTACATCATAATCGCCACTCCGACGTTCGTGTGGGCGGTGCTGTTTCTCTTGGTGTTCGGCTACTGGCTGCCGGTCCTTCCTTCGATAGGAGGCAGACTGAGCATGGGCTTCGAGGTGCCGGCGGTCACGGGGCTGATGGTGCTCGACGCGCTGATCTCGGGTCAGCCCGCCGCCGCATGGGACGCGATGGCTCATCTCTCCCTTCCGGCGCTGGCCCTCTCGCTGGGGCACACTATGCAGGAAGCGAGACTGACCCGTTCGTACATGCTGGAAAACGACGACAAGGACTACATCACGATGATAACCTCCCAGGGAGTGCCCAGGAATGTCATCAGCAGAAAATATCTGCTTCGTCCGTCCGTGATCCCCACTGTCTCGATAATGGGGCTCGACATCGCGGCAATATTCGGCAACGCATTTTTAGTGGAGACGATCTTCAACTGGCCGGGCATGTCGCGTTACGCCATGAACGCGATACTGGGAAAAGATATCAGTGCGGTGTGCGGTGTGGTGCTGGTATTAGGGGTGATATTCATCACCACGAACCTGACGGTCGACATGGTGGTCATGATACTCGATCCGCGTATGCGCAGCTCTCGTTCGAGGTAAAGGGGCGCGGTCCATGAGAGAAACGACAAAAGACGTTATTGCCAGAAACTGGCGGAAGTTCTCCGAGAGCCGGATAACGGTGCTGGGATTAGTCATAGTCGCCGGCTTCGTGTTCCTCGCGTTCTTCGGCAGATATACGGTTCCTTATCCGGAACACATCGGGTCTTTTGTCGACTTCGTCAACGCGAGCCGGCCCCCCAGCGCGAAATATTTTTTCGGCACGGACCACATCGGACGGGATATCTTCAGCCGCATCGTGGGGGCGTTTCAGAACACGCTGCTGATGGGGGTGATAGTTATATGTATCTCGGCCCCGGTGGGCTTCATCGTCGGGGTAGTGGCCGGCTATCACAAGGGCAGCCTGATTGACACCGTGCTAATGCGCGTGACGGACATCTTCCTCGCCATCCCTCCTCTTGTGCTGGCGCTGGCTATCGCCTCCGTACTCGAACCCAGCATGATAAACTCGATGCTCGCCATAACCGTCATGTGGTGGCCTTGGTACGCCCGGCTCTCCTACGGCGTGGCCTCGTCCCTGCGGACCGAGAATTACATAATCTACGCGGAACTGACGGGAGCGGGGCTGGGACACATCATATTCCGGGAGATACTGCCGAACTGCCTCTCGTCGATGCTGACGAAGATGACGCTCGACATGGGATACGTGATAATCATGGGAGCGACCCTGAGTTACGCCGGACTGGGGGAACAGGCCCCTAAACCGGCCCTGGGCAGCATGATCTCGCAGGGAGTGAAATACATGCCGGCTCAATGGTGGTTCACGGTGTTCCCCGCCCTGGCGATAATAGTCATAGTCCTGGGCTTCAACCTTTTCGGGGACGGTATCGGCAATATGCTGGGAACGGACGAAAACAGATGAGCGCCCCCGAGAACTCCGGGGCGCTGCTCCAGGTCCGCGATTTTTCCGTGTCCTTCGACATCTACGGGAAGGTCACCCACGTGCTGGACGGGGTCTCCTTCCGCGTCGAAAAGGGCGAAAGGGTCGGTCTGGTGGGCGAATCAGGCTGCGGAAAGACCACCACTCTGAAATCCATCATGAGGGTGCTGCCTAAGAACGCTGTCATAAAGGGCGGCGGCATAAACTTCGAGGGACGGGACGTCATGAGCATGTCGGACGCCGAAACAGCCCGCATGAGACGGTGCGGGGCAGGTATGATCTTTCAGGATCCATCCAGCGCGCTGAATCCGGTGTTCAGCATAGAGTCCCAGTTCCTGACCGCTCTCAGATACGCCAACCTTCCGGGAGTTTCCAAAAAACAGCTGCGCGGGACTGCTCTTGAAGCGCTGAATAGCGTCATGCTGCCCGACCCGGACCGGATAATGAAGAGCTATCCGTATCAATTGTCCGGGGGCATGAAACAGCGGGTCTGCATCGCGATGGCCATAGCGTCGGGCTGCAGGCTGCTGCTAGCGGACGAACCTGGGACGTCGCTGGACGTCACGATCCAGGACCAGATACTGCGCCTCATAAACAGGCTGGTGGAGGAAAGGGATCTGTCGGTGGTGATGGTCTCCCACTCCCTGGGCGTCATCCGCGAATCCACAAGCCGCGTCAACATCATGTACGCTGGTACCATCGTCGAAAGCGGAACTACGGACGACGTTTTCACTTCGCCGGCGCATCCCTATACCACGGCCCTCATGTCCTGTGTCCCCAAACTGACCGGCAGTGCCGTCGCAAGAGGCATACCAGGGCGCGTGCCGGACTACGCAAAGCCGCCGGAGGGCTGCCGTTTCTTTCCCCGCTGCCCGCGAGCCGAAAAAATCTGCGGCGAGGAGAAACCAGCGCGCAGGGAGCTCGGCGGCGGGCACTTCGTGAGCTGCCACTTCTCGGAAGGCGCCAGCGATGAATAATAAGATACTCCGAGTCAGTCACTTGAA
The DNA here is from genome assembly GCA_031271065.1 of Synergistaceae bacterium. Classification (GTDB taxonomy): domain Bacteria; phylum Synergistota; class Synergistia; order Synergistales; family Synergistaceae; genus JAIRKI01. The sequence continues at coordinate 374 of JAISWP010000148.1, read as the reverse complement.
AAAATATTTCCCCCTGAAAAACAGAGCCGTCGTCAAAGCGGTGGACGGCGTGAGTTTCGAACTGCGCGAGGGCGAGACACTGGGACTGGTCGGAGAATCCGGCTCGGGAAAGAGCACGATAGCCTACGTCATAGCGGGCATGTACGAGGCGACGGAGGGAGACATATTCTACAGGGACGAGAGCCTGACCGCGGCGGGCCTGAAACGCACTCTGAGGCAAAAGGGCGAGATACAGATCGTATTCCAGGATCCGGGCTCGTCGCTGAACCCGAAAAGGACCATCAGGGAGAGCCTGTACCTGCCCTTGTCTGTGCACGGCGGAAAACTCTCGAAGGCGGCGAAAAATGCCCGCGTCGAAAAATTGCTGGAGGAGG
>JAISWP010000082.1 GCA_031271065.1 Synergistaceae bacterium | reverse complement strand
AGAGCGCCAGGTCGTATCTTTTCATCACCATATGTCGTGAAAAACTATCCGGGGGCCCCCCTGCGCCGGTTCTATCGAACCCTTGAGCCCGCTCGTGGCCGCGACGCCGTATTCTCCGTCCTTGGATTCAGTGACGAATACGACCTCGTATCCCGGAATGACCCTCAGCAGCTCCAGGGACCGGGCCGGACCCATTACCATGAAGGCGGTGGACAGAGCGTCCGCCTGGGTCGGCTCGTTAGATACGACGGTCACGGATTTGAGGCTTCCGTCCACCGGATACCCCGTGCCCGGATCGAATATATGGGTGAAACGCCGTCCGTCCACATCCTGAAACCGTTCGTAATCCCCGGCGGTGATCACGGCCCCCTCTGACAGGGAGACGACGCAGATCGGGGTCCCCCTCGGTTCGGTGGGGTGCTGTATCCCCACGCGCCAGGGCTTCCTTTCCCCAGAACCCTTCTTCGCGCTGCCTCCCATGACCGCAATGTTGCCCCCCATGTCGACAAGGGCTGAAGTGACGCCCATCTCCCTCAGAAAACGCCTCACCGCTTCCGACGCGTATCCCTTGCCTATGCCTCCCAGGTCGAGCATGGCCCCGGGTTCCTCCAGTCCTGCGGACTGAGGGGAGGACAGCGAGAGCGAACCGAATCCGACTTTTTTCAGGGCGTCTGCGATCTCCCTCTCCGAGGGGATCGCGCCCGCCTTCAGCTTCAGACGCCAGAGCGCTGTGAGCGCCCCTATGGTCGGATCGTACGCTCCGTCCGTCATATCCGCGACGTCCAGAGCCGCCGCCAGAACTTCGTACGTCTCTTTGGAGATTTCGACCAGCTCGCCTCCCGCGCCCGCGCTTATGACGGAGACGTCCGACGCCGTGTCGTGCATGGAAAATTTGTCCTCGAGACCGGCCGCGAGACGCAATGCCCCATCCGCTATGGAAGTGAGCTCCGAGACGCTCTTAGCCGCGCTCACAGTCACGCGGATCGTCGTATCCATAGCAAAACCTTCACGGGACACGGTATTCAGAGGGTCCATGTTTCTTATGAGAAGGACGCCGATTATTCCCGCGACGGAGCAGAGCGCCATAAATGAATGAAAATTAAAAAAACGATTCATGCGTGGTCCCTCCGTCCCATTGTCCGGACATATGTATTAAATTTATTTTTTGAAGTAAAATATAACAAAACAATGCCCTCGTACCCGAAACAATTTCGCCTCTACGCGATGATGCGGCTATGATAGCATTATTTCCTCTTTGCGAAACGTGAGTTAATAGCGAATATAGTGTCATCTGAACACTAAGACGGAGTAAGGAGGTCTCAAAATGAATGTTTCAGAGCTGGCTGGACGCGCTGCCCCGGAGGATATTCTGGTTTCCGTTCCGAAACTGGTCTCGGCTTATTACACGGATTCCCCCGACCCGAAAGACCCCCGCACGCTGGTGTCGTTCGGCACTTCCGGTCACAGAGGATCGTCCTTCAGACGTTCTTTCAACGAGGCGCACATCCTGGCTGTGTGCCAGGCGGTGGCCGAAATCCGCCGGGAGAACGGGGTATCCGGTCCGCTGTTTTTAGGCATGGACACTCACGCGCTCTCGGAACCGGCGATCCGTACCGCGGTGGAGGTACTCGCGGCAAACGGAGTGGAGATATTTGTGCAGAACGATTTCGGGTTCACCCCCACTCCTGTGATCTCCCACGCCATACTGGGCTGGAACCGGGACCGCAGCTCCCTTGCCGACGGCATAGTCATAACGCCGTCCCACAACCCTCCGGAGGACGGGGGCATCAAGTACGATCCCCCGACAGGCGGGCCGGCGCCGCCCGAGATCACCTCCCGGATACAGGCCCGGGCCAACGCGCTCATAGCCGGCGAAAACAGGGACGTCAGGAGGATTCCCCTGTCCCGCGCCGTTTCCGCTCCCACGACCCGCTTCATGGATTACGTACAGCCCTATGTCTATGATCTGCGCAATATCATAGACATGAAGGCGATAGCGGCGGCCAAGATAAGGATAGGGGTCGATTCCATGGGCGGTTCGGGCGCGGCCTTCTGGAGCCCCATCGCCGACATGTACGGATTGGACCTCCATGTGGTCAACAGCCGCGCGGACCCCACGTTCTCCTTCATGTCCGTCGACTGGGACGGCAGGATAAGGATGGATTGCTCGTCCCCCTACGCGATGGCGGGGCTGCTATCCAGCAAGGACATGTACGCCATATCCTTCGGAAACGATACGGACTACGACAGGCACGGCATAGTGACCGACGAGGGGCTCATGGACCCCAACGCGTATCTCGCCTCTGCCGCGGAATACCTGATGCTCCGGCGCGGCTGGCGGGACGACGTCCGGATCGGCAAGACGCTGGTGTCAAGTTCCATAATAGACAGAATGGCCGGCGCCATCGGCAGGAAGGTCTGCGAGGTGCCGGTGGGGTTCAAGTGGTTCGTGGACGGGCTGATGGACGGTTCGTTCGGATTCGCCGGAGAGGAGAGCGCGGGAGCGTCGTTTTTGCGCCGGGACGGCGCCGTATGGACGACTGACAAGGACGGCTTCATAATGGACCTTCTGGCGGCGGAGATACTGGCCGTCACCGGCGTGTCCCCATCTCGCGCCTATCACGGCATGACGGCCAGATTCGGGAAGCCCTTCTATAAACGGATGGACGCCCCGGCGACGCCCGAAGAGAAGATGCTGCTGAAAAAACTCTCCCCGGCGGACGTGAAGGCCAAAGACCTGGCGGGGGAGCCGATAACGGCCCGCCTCACAAAAGCCCCAGGCAACGGTCAGCCCATAGACGGGCTGAAGGTCGTGACGGAGAACGGATGGTTCGCGGCCCGTCCCTCCGGCACCGAGGACGTTTATAAGATATACGCGGAGAGTTTCCGCGACGCGGATCACCTCGCCAGGATACAGGAGGAAGCGCAGGCGATAGTTTCCGAGGCCATAAAGAAGTAATCCGCGGGTCAGGGAGCGGAGATAAAGGCAGAGACGTTAGCTCCGGCCTTAACGCGCTTGAGCTTGGTGAAAGCATAGACTCGTCACTGGTCGAACTGAGCCGCGCCGGAAACAACGCCCTCTTCCGCCTGAACGATGAAGCGGGCAGTGTAATCACTGTCGAGAACTGGTACAGCAACCATATCGGCAACCAGGGCTACGGCCCGGACGTGCAGCTCTCCGAGGTGCGTTTCTCGGATGGAACGGTCTGGACGCGCGGGAGGATTACCGGCTCGCGCGTCGGAGGTATGACGCGCAGGCCGGGACAAACCTCGACGTGCTGGATTCAAGGACGGCCCTCATTGAGAGCCGCAGGGCACTTGTCAGCGCTGTTTACGATATAGCGGCGGCGCAGTGCGGGATGATGTTCGCGGTTGCGGAGGATGCGCCGGGGGAGGAGTATTCGAGTGAACGCTGACCGCATGTAAGTCATTCTCCTGATAAACTCGTAGAGAGCGTATATATTTA
>JAISWP010000257.1 GCA_031271065.1 Synergistaceae bacterium | reverse complement strand
ATATTATACCAAAAGATATCATAAATGTATATAATGCGCCCATTTGGGCGGCGCTGCGGGCGGGCCATTGCAGGTACGGTCCTCAGAGCTTTGTTTGGCGCGCGAAAAACCGCGCCTATACGCCGGAATCAAAGCGGCGGACATTCAAGCCAGTCCGCCGTACATTTTGGACGTCGTTCGTAAATTTCGCCGCAAACTTATTTTACGTTGAACATCAGGCGGCATACCTTAAAATATGCGTACCGCAGCAAGCACATATACTTCAAATTAAAACCGTATTAATTACGTAATGAAGAATCGATCAACGGTGCTATACTTTCCTGGTAGCGGCAAGTCCCAAGTTTTATCATTCGGAGGAGGTTCAAAAGATATGGATCGCACCGGCGTTGTTGCAATGAACGGCAAACCTCTGACTTTATCCGGCAGAACCCCTAATGTCGGGGATAAAGCGCCCGATTTCAGGGTGCTCGATACCAAACTTTCCGTAAAGAGCCTCGCGGATTTCGCCGGAAAGGTCAAGCTGATCTCGGTAACGCCTTCCCTCGACACGCCTGTCTGCGACCTTCAGATACACTGGTTCGAGAGCGACGCGTCCGGTCTGTCCCAGGACGTGGTCATACTCAACATAAGCGCTGATCTGCCCTTTGCCATAAAACGCTTCTGCGCCGCGGCCGACATCGAAAGGGTCGAGGTGCTCTCGGACCACAGGGAAGTCTCCTTCGGAGAAGCCTACGGCGTGCTGATACAGGAACTTCGCCTGCTGGCCCGCTCGCTTTTCGTCATAGATAAAGACAACGTCGTAAGGTACGTTCAGATAGTGAGCGAACAGACGAACGAACCGGATTACGACGATGCCATAAATGCCTTGAAAGGCGTCCTGCAGTAAAGCCCTTCCCAACAAGACGACGAAGCCGGAGAGAAATCTCCGGCTTCGTCGTAGTCATTGCTCGTTCAAATTTAAACGCGCGTTTTTATTTATCCCGGAATCAAAAGTCACACCGCGGCGTCGCCCATGGCATCGACATCCGCCTGACGAACCTGCGGGAAGGGATTCTGCTCGCCGCTCAGCATCTGCGCGTATTCGGCGTAGGTCATCTCCTCGGGGGGAGAAACGCCTATCGCCGCCATCCGCACCCTCGCCGACTCCTCCTCTTCCGGCTCCGGGGCTGCTGGTATCGCCTGCGGGATATGAGGCTTATTGTCGGCGAGGCTGTCGACGAACTGCTTCGCGGCCCTGATGGACTCGTAACGGGCGTTGATCCGCCTCGTTTCCTCCGCGACGGAGTCCAGGGCGGACAGGTCCAACGCCATCCAGTGCAGGAGAGTGCCCATGCTCGCGAGCCTGGCGCGCAGACGCACTCGCTCGGCGTAACCGGGCGTCTCGTCGTCCGGGACCTGCAAGAGATCGTAATTTCGGGCTATCCTTGTCAGGACGTCCATCAACTCGCTGACGAAATCATCGAAATTCTTCATCGACGCAAACACCCCTTTATCACAGGAGAGTAAAGTTTCGCTCGGGCAGCGCCCTTGCACCAAGTTCCGATATACCGCGCTGAGGATAGAGTCTTGAGTACATTATAGCATAATGGAACGCCCCTGAATACAGCCAGCGACGAATCTTTACTCCGAGGCGCCGTCAGTTTCGAAAACTGTGTATGGGCGCGGGTATCCTGCCCCCGCGGCGCACGAAATCCGAACATTTGAAACGGTTCACGTCCATTATAGGCGCCTCGCCCAAGAGCCCGCCGAACGACGCGGTTCCGGCGCTTTTGCCCGCCACCGGGATGATGCGCACCGCCGTGGTCTTGTTGTTCACCATTCCGATAGCCATTTCATCCAATATGATCCCCGATATGGTGTCCGCGGACGTATCGCCCGGTATGGCGGCCATATCCAGACCGACCGAGCATACGCATGTCATAGCTTCCAGTTTTTCTAATGTCAGAGCGCCGGCCCGCACGGCTTCGATCATTCCGTGGTCCTCGCTCACCGGTATGAAGGCCCCGGACAGCCCGCCCACGTAAGAGCTGGCCATGACCCCGCCCTTTTTGACGTTGTCGTTCAGTATGGCGATGGCTGCCGTTGTGCCGGGAGCGCCCGGCTGTTCGAGCCCCATCTCCTGAAGTATCTCGGCTATGCTGTCGCCTATGGCGGGAGTAGGGGCGAGGGAAAGGTCTATCACCCCAAACGGCACGCCAAGACGCCGGGAAGCCTCCTGGGCGACCAGCTGTCCCACGCGCGTTATCTTGAAGGCGGTGCGTTTCACAGTCTCGCACAGCGTCTCAAAATCGGCGCCGCGCACCGACTCTATGGCGCGTTTCACCACGCCCGGGCCGCTGACCCCCACGTTGATCGCGGCGTCCCCCTCCCCGACTCCGTGGAAAGCGCCGGCCATGAACGGGTTGTCCTCCACCGCGTTGCAGAATACGACGAACTTCGCGCAGCCGATCGAATCCCTGTCGCGGGTCATCGCGGCGGTGTCCTTGATTATGCGGGATGCGGCGTTGACCGCGTTCACGTTGATCCCCGACCTGGTGGAGCCGGCGTTGACAGACGAACATACCCGCTCCGTTCCCGCAAGCGCCTGGGGGATAGAATCCAGCAGTTTCCTGTCCTCGGGAGTTATCCCCTTTTGGACGAGAGCGGAAAATCCCCCTATGAAGTTCACTCCCACGGCTTCGGCCGCCCGGTCGAGCGTCCGGGCTATCTCAGTGTAATCCTCGCATCGGCATCCGGCTGCGGCTATGGCGACGGGGGTGACCGAAATGCGTTTGTTCACGACTGGAATCCCGTACTCTCTGGCTATGTCGTCTCCGACTTTCGAGAGGTTTCCTGCCTTGCGGGTTATCTTGTCGTACACTTTCCTGCGGAAGGACCCGTGATCGGCGTCGGCGCAATCCAGCAGGCTTATTCCCATCGTGATGGTCCGCACGTCCAGATTGGCCTCAGAGATCATGCGGATCGTCTCTCTCGCTTCGTGGATGGTTATCATGACCGTTTATATCCTGTGCATGGCGTTGAAGATATCCTCGTGCTGAAGGCGTACCACCACTCCGATATCCCGCCCCAGCGTCTCGAGCCCGACGGTCATCGTCCCCATCGGCTCCGTCGAATCGCTCAAGTCGACCACCATCATCATGTTGAAATAACCGTCCACTATCGTCTGGGCTATGTCGAGCACGTTTACGTTCCTCTCGGACATATACGCGCATATCTTCGCTATGATCCCCACCGAATCCTTTCCCAGCACTGTTACGATCCCCTTCATGGCTGTAAAAAACCTCCTCTTGACTGTATGCGACGGGAAGTATATTAGCACTATTTTATCCGTTTCAGCCGCGGGATGCGGAACTTCGCAAACAGGACGGGGCCCT
>JAISWP010000220.1 GCA_031271065.1 Synergistaceae bacterium | reverse complement strand
CTGTATTTTACTTCAAGCCCTTTAAACTCGCTATTAAAATCCTATATAATATAGTCAAATAGTCTTGGTGCGGGCAAGTAAAAATGCCCGCTTTGCTGTCCGGCCATAACGGACAGAGGAGGCGGCGTTTTTGGACCATTGCTCCGATATTCATCGGGATGTACGCTAAAAGGAGGAGCTGAAGATGGCGGAGTTGTCCTCGCGGAAAGTCCTGTCCCGTAAAAAAAGCGGTTTTTCCCTCATAGCCGTGCTCATCATCTCACTGATAGGCCTTGCGGCAGTCGGCGCGGCGCTTCAGTTCGCCAATGTGTCCAGCGGGGCGGGAACTATGAGTTCGGCGCTGTCGGTGAAGTACAACATATTGCAGGACGCGGTGGAAGAGGGGAAGGCCAGACTCAAGAGGAGCATGGATAACCTGGATCCTCCCCACAGATACTTCGACAAAGCGAGTGTCCCCGAGGACACGGTCATAACCCAGTCGGACATGCTGCTGCTGGCGGATGAATACACAGTCCCGGGCGAAGTCTCCCCCCGTCCTCTGGGCTACAGAGAAGTGCCGCTTGGCCGGGGCGATCTGACCCGTCTCGGCATCCCTGGCGACAGCGGAGAACTCGTCGTCAGGATATACGATATGCAGTACGACCCCGAAAAGATCGCGGAGGTAGGGACGGAGTCGGGGCAGATCGCCCCGGCGGAACTCGCGCTTCTGCCGCCCTCGGTGTCCGTGCTGGGAGCCGACGACTTCGAGATAGGGATCACGACGGATGCCCCGGACTATGACCGCACCATAGGGCACGGTTTATCCGCGAACAATACGGGAGTATATCTCATCAGGGCGTCCCTCAGCGTCACGGGGGCTGGTTCCGAGATGAGGGCCTGGACGCTCGATACCTCCATCATTCAGTCGAACAACAGGTGAAGAGCGGACATGACGGATCGATCTAAACGATATACGGGAGGGATATGAGATGGAATACAGGCTCGGAACGAAAAAACAGGACGAGAGGCATTGCCGGAAGAAGTTTTCCGCGAGCGGTTTTTTTACCTGCGCGCTCATCATCATGTTCCTCGCGTGGGCGACGTTTTATCTGACCGGCAGCACGGACGCGGCGGTTTTTCGGGAGGGAAGCGGGAGCGTTTCGTCCTCGGAGCGTCCCGGCGATTCCGGCGTCACGAGCCCGGACGAGCCGGCAGCGCAGGTTCGGGGATTTTTTCGCTTTTCATCCTCGGAGCGCCTCGATGATTCCGCCGTTACGAGCGGAGATGAGCGTCCTCCTGACGCTATGTCGTCCACAGGTCTTTCGTCTCCGGCCGAAGCTGGCATCCCGTCCCGCAATTGACGCATGTTCTTCGATAATGTTTTGACGGGACGCGGCATGATCGCCGCCGGGTTCGTTTTATTCGGGCCCGGAGGGAAAGGAGAAAGACCGTAAATGAGATATCAAAGGAAAATATTCAGGGTCGTCGCTTTTCTGCTGGTTTTTTCCGTCGTTTTCACGCCGACCGCCGAAACTGGGCTGGCTCTCGCCGCCTGGCTCGACCCGCCGGTCGACGCGCCGGGCAAAAACGAGGTGGGGGTGGACGACGACGAGGACGTCAACAGGAGGCTGCAGAAGGCGAACGTGCTCTTTTTCCTCGACACCAGTCACCCGATGGCGCTCGAGCCGAGGGGCAGGCTGCCTTACGTCGTCGGAAACACGTCGACCGGCGCGATCGACAGCCAGGCTACTTACAACGCGTACGGCTATAACGCTTCAGGCGCGATAGATCTCATGAAGTACTTCACGTTCGGCGTCGGCACGGTGCCGCCTGTCGACAGCTTCTTAACGGCGCGGCTGAAGAAATGGGTTCACTACGGCAGGGACACCGACCCCAGGAACAACCTCGGGGCGGGCGGGGGGCCGACGGACATAAACGACCCGGCGAACCAGTCCCGCTACTACTCGCCGTACAACTACGAAGGGCACAACCTGGCGGCGACGTTCGTGAACCAGCAGGACGCATATCCGGGAACCGGCAATACCGGACTCGGGTACAATTTCAAAACAGCGGTCGCCGGAGGGCACGCGCTGCCTTATATGCTGGTGTTCAAAAACCCCGCGTACTGGCGGAACGGCATGCCGGGTTTCAACCCCAGCAACGCCGCCCACCAGCTGGAACTCGTCCCGAACGACAGCCGGCTCTATCAGACGAAACTCGTCATGTGGCGGCTCTTGGAGGACAGGATGTTGTTCGAGAACATCAGGTTCGGCCTGTCGACCGTTTACAGCATCGCGTTCACCGCGAGAACCGGAGGATCGAGCACTTCCGAGACGAACAAGGGATTTACCTCGGATATGCCGAGTCAGGGCATGTCGCGGACGACGCCCGCCAATCACGTGGTTTACAAGGTAAACCCATATGGAGCCAACTCTACGTTCATCAACGGCGCCTATTGGCTGAACGCGGCCGGCACTACGTGGAGCAACACAGGCCAGAGCACGGAGGTTCAAGGCGGCACCTGGGGTATCTATGGGTCGAGCGGAGCGGTCACGAACCGTCAGCGGCGCTCTTTTCTGAGGGTTCCGATTGCCGATTACGACAAGGAGTGGACGACAAAAGGCGGAGCGGT
>JAISWP010000255.1 GCA_031271065.1 Synergistaceae bacterium | reverse complement strand
TATTTTCTAGTCTCGAACGCGCCATGAAAGCGGCGGCCGCTCATCTCGCCGGCCGCCGCTTTTTTGTTCCGGATCTCAGGCAAAAGACGCTTTCATTCTGCTTGAAATTGGAGCGCGCGGCGCCGAGGGCATAAAACAAACCTGCCGGACGCGGATTTGTTTTAAAATTAAAAAATTAGCGAACGCGCTCCGCAGCCTTGGGCAAAAAATATTTGAGACGTGTTTTTTTGTAAGTATTTTTTTCGCGCAAAAATGTGAGCCTCACTCTTGCAAGCGGTTCGTTTTTTTGCACAAATTGGCCTCAAGACATGTTATTATAAGGAATAACCCCGCAAATCTTGAGTTATCACGCCGGATATGTTAAGATAAAAGTCAATATGATGTCTTTTGGGAGTGATTGATTTGACTGACGCATTGAGTGCAATAAGGGAACAGGTCACTCAGCACAGGGGTTCGAGGGTATTTTACAGAGCCGCTAATGGACGAAGGAAAGCCGAAGCCCGCCAGGGCGTTATAATGGAAGCCTATCCGAGCCTTTTTACCCTGTTTGTGGAGTCTCAGAACAGCACGGTTTCGTTCAGTTACGCCGATCTGCTCACAAAAGAAGTCGAGCTGAGGCTCCTGCCCTGCGACGATAATTTGTAGGCTCAGGCGCGCCGTCCCGCGGACGCCGGATGTATTTTACTCAGCCGTGCTCGATCAAGATAAATCTGACGCTTCGCGTTCTGGGAAAGCGGGCGGACGGCTATCACGATCTCTGTTCGCTGTTCTGGCGGCTGAGGTCGCCCGAGGTCGTAGAGGTCTCTTTCGGACATTTTGGTGACGAGCTCGCCGTTTCAGGAGCGGACATAAAAGGAGAGAATATCATAACGCGGGCGTGCCGGCACATCCGGAGCGTATCGGGGGATGAACTTCCCGGGGTCCGCGCGCGGCTTTTCAAGCATCTGCCCGCAGGAAGCGGGGTAGGCGCAGGCAGCGGCAACGCCGCCGCTTTTATTCGCCTGTGCGGCGCTTTCGCGGGGCATGGGAACGGCCCGGGCGCCGGCGTGGCTTCTCTCGGCGCGGACGTCGCCTTTCTCGCTTCGGAGCACGATCTTGCCATAGCCTCCGGTGTGGGCGACGAACTCGAAGGAATCGACGGAACCCTGCCGATGAGGGCTGTGATATTTTTCCCCGAGTGGTCCTGCTGCACCAAAGAGGCTTACGGGGCGCTGGACGAGATTCGCGGGCGGGAAAGCGGGTACATGCCGGAATCCACGGCAAGGAACGAGGCCTTATCGGTCCTGGACGCGCTCCGGCATGGAAGGAGATTGGGCCTGCTGCCCAATGATTTCCTGGATTCGGCGCCGCATCGCGGCTGTTACGGCGAGCTTGCCGGCGCCGCTTCGGATTCGGGGGCGGCCGCCTGGGGTTTGTGCGGCAGCGGTTCGGCTTTCTTCGCGTTGTACGGCACTTCGAACGAGTGCGGAAAATTGCTCGATAAATGCAGGTTCGATTGGCTCCGACAAATTTTGGTTTTGGAGTGATTATCGGTGAGAGGAAAGAGAACCCAGCGCCTGATTCGCATCGCTTCCAGATTGCTCCTGCGCCCGTCCAGTCAGTTGTCCCTAACGGAGACGGCGAATGGTTTCGGCGTCTCGAAAACTCTGGTCAGCGACGACATTGAGATCATCTCGGAGGCGCTGCGGAGCGAGGGCGTCGGCGGCATCGTCACGGATCGGGGGCGCAGCGGCGGAGCCTATTTCGTGCCGTCGCCTACCAAAGAATACCGCGCCGGCAAGCTCCTGGAGCTGGCCGGAATACTGTCGGTCCCCGAGCGTCTTTTACCCGGCGAACTGGTCTACTACACCGACCTCCTGTTCGATCCCGGCTGGGCCTCCTTTCTCGGTTTCACTATGGCGTCGCTGTTCGAGGATAAAAAGCCCACCGTCGTGCTGACGTCGGAGGTCAAAGGCATACCGGTGGCGTTTTTCACGTCCTACGCCCTGGGGGTCCCCCTCGCGGTCTGCCGTTTCCGCAACCGTCCCAGCGACGGCCCCGCCGTGGGAGTGCACTTCCCGACCGGCAGCGGGGACGTCAGAACGATGTACCTGGGGACGAGGTTCATAAATTCCGCAAGCCGCGTGCTGGTGGTGGACGACTTCATGAGAGGCGGCAGCACGGCGGCCGGTATGCTGCTCATGGTCCGCGAGTTCAGCGCCTCGGTCGTGGGAGTGGGGGTATTCATAGCCTCCGCTGGGCTCGACAGGAGGTCAGTCGCGGATTACCGTTCCCTTTTGGATCTGTCGGTCGTAAAAGGAGTGCCGAAACTCACGGTCTCCGCGATGTGACGATAATTCCGCGCCGCGGTCCGGCTCCGCGGCTTGGACGGATGTCCGGATAGAACGTATCCGGCGGCGGAATGTGGACAAAATAATCTGATATCTATATAATCTAACGAACAATAATTTTGAATTCCGGTGCTCGGGAATCTGGTGAGAACCCAGAGCGGCCCCGCCACTGTAATCGGGACGAAACCGCAGACAGCCACTGTCCG
>JAISWP010000197.1 GCA_031271065.1 Synergistaceae bacterium | reverse complement strand
CTCATGGCTTCGAACAGCTCACCGCCGGGCCCCGGTTTCCAGCAGCCCTTTTCGGCGGTGGGCTCCGAAGCCGGTATCTCCCAGTACCGCAGGAGCCCCCGGAAATGGTCTATCCTGATCCTGTCCGCCTGACGCAGGGCGTGTCCGATCCTGCCGAGCCACCACGCATACCCGTCGCGTCCCATGCGGTCCCATCTGTAAATGGGATTGCCCCACCTCTGACCCGTACTGCTGAAATAGTCCGGCGGCACACCGGCCACCGATACGGGGCGCCCCTCCCCGTCGAGTTCGAAGAGGTCCTGATGCGCCCACACGTCCGCGCTGTCACAGGCGACGTATATCGGCAGGTCCGCGACGACGGAGATCCCCATCCCGCGGCAGGCCTCTTTGAGCTCCCACAGCTGCGAGAAGAAGAGAAACTGGCCGAACCTGCACTCGTCGAGAGCCCGGAATACCTCGGGGGTCTGTTTGAGAAGATTGAGCTCGGTCCAGTCACGGGAGCGGAACGCCGGTCTCCATCCGCTCCACTCCTTTCCCCCCTCGATCTCCTTCAGCACGGAGTAGAGGGCGTAATCCTCCAGCCAGTATGACTCCTGACAGCAGAAATTCCAGAATCTGTCGGACAGCTCCCTGAATGTGGTCTTATAAGCCTCGTCTTTTCGGAATTTTTCGCGGCAGGATGAGATCACTGCCCGTTTTATCTCATATGCCCTGTCGTAATCGACCTTATCGGAATCGGGGACCACGAACCCTGCCAGCTCCGCCTCGTCCGCCAGCCCAAGTTTCGCAAGCCGGTCGGGGCTGACGTACAGTATATTGCCGGCGAAAGCGGAGGGGCTGCTGTAGGGCGAATGGGCGGATGCCCCGTTCGTCGGAACGAGGGGAAGCATCTGCCAGACCGATACCCCGGCGTCCGAGATGATCCGGGCGAACTCATACGCGAAATCCCCCAGGTCGCCTACGCCGTATTTCCCCGGCAGACTCGACACGTGAAGCAGAACGCCGGCTTTGCGGTCCCTCAGTTCACCCATATAAACCAGTCCCTTTCATTCTGATATAATTAATGATTATATATTATAATGCCGAGGTATTGCCGTGTTTCCGCTCACATGAAGAAGATATGATTTTCACCGGCAGCGCCGCGCACACGGCTGGCTTCACGCAGCGGAGAGGGACGGCGCGTTTCACATCCGGGAGTGCCGTCGGGGACACAGGCAGCGGAAGGAGTACGAGATATGGGCGAAGAGATAAAATCGGCCGCGGAGGGGGCGGGGCTCGCCGCGCCCCACGCGGATTACGGCGCGAAGGACATCCAGATCCTCGAAGGCCTGGAAGCGGTCCGCAAGCGCCCCGGCATGTATGTCGGAGATCAGGGGACCAGAGGTCTGCATCACCTGGTCTACGAAGTGGTGGACAATTCCATAGACGAGGCGCTCGCCGGATTCTGCGACAGGATAGACGTTGTGATGCACGGCGACGGGAGCGTATCGGTCCGGGACAACGGACGGGGCATCCCCACCGAGTACCACGAGGGGGCGGGCAGGCCGGCCGCGGAGGTGGTAATGACCGTCCTTCACGCGGGCGGCAAGTTCGACAAGGGGGCGTATCAGGTCTCGGGCGGTCTCCACGGGGTCGGCGTGTCGGTGGTGAACGCCCTCTCCAGGTGGTGCGAGCTGTCGATAAAACGCGGAGGAAGCGAATACACCCAGCGCTACGAGAGGGGCGTACCCGTCACAGACCTGGAGAGGGTCGGCGATTCCGGCGAACAGGGGACTTACGTCCGCTTCATGCCGGACGACGAGATATTTTCCACAATGGAATACTCGGCCGATATCCTGAAAGGGAGGCTCAGGGAACTGGCGTTCCTCAATCCGGGAGTGACCGTAACCTTCGACGACCGCAGGCCGGAGTCGGGCGAACAGATGAAAACGTATCACTACGAGGGGGGCATCAGGTCCTTCGTGGAATATCTCAACAGGGGCAAGGAGACCTCTTTCAAGCCTCCGGTCCGCATCCAGGGATCGAGAGACAGCACCACCGTAGAGGTGGCGATGCAGTACAACGACTCGTACGTGGAACGGGTATTCGCCTTCGCCAACCTGATACACACCATGGAGGGGGGCACCCATGTCTCCGGCTTCCGCACCGCCCTGACCAGAGCGATAAACGACGAAGCCAGACGCGCCAAACTGCTCAGGGAGAAGGACGAGAACCTGACCGGGGACGACCTCAAAGAGGGGCTCACCGTGGTCATATCGATAAAGCTGCTGGAGCCCCAGTTCGAGGGCCAGACAAAGACCAAACTGGGGAACAGCGACGTCAAGGGCATCGTCGACTCCATCGTCTACGACGGCCTCAAGGTCGCTCTGGAGGAGACCCCTGAGATACTCAAGCCGATAGTCGAAAAAGCCATAAAGGCCCGGCAGGCTCGGGAAGCGGCGCGCAAGGCGCGGGAACTGGTACAGCGCGGCTCCCCTTTAAACAAGCTCGACCTCCCCGGCAAGCTCGCCGACTGCTCCAGCCGTGACCCCCAGGCCAGCGAGCTCTACATAGTCGAGGGAGACAGCGCGGGAGGCAGCGCGAAACAGGGACGGGACAGGATGTTCCAGGCCATACTCCCCCTGAGAGGCAAGATACTGAACGTGGAGAAGGCCCGTCTCGACAAGATACTCTCCAACGAGGTGGTCCGCACGATAGTACAGGCGCTGGGGTGCGGCATCGGCGACACTTACGACCCGTCCCGCCTCAGATATCACAAGATATTTCTGATGGCGGACGCCGACGTGGACGGAGCCCATATAAGGACTCTGCTCCTGACTCTGTTTTACCGCTACATGCCTCAGATAATAGAAAACGGGCACCTGTTCGTGGCCCAGCCGCCTCTGTACCGGGTGCAGGAGGGCAAAAACATCTCCTACTGCTACTCCGACAAAGAATTGAAGGAGATGACGGCCGGAAGGGACCCGAAACGCACGAACATCCAGCGTTACAAAGGTCTGGGGGAGATGAACCCGGATCAGCTGTGGGAGACCACTATGGATCCGGAGAACAGGATAATACTCAAGGTCGAAGTCGAGGACGCGATACTGGCGGACGAACTGTTCGGCATACTCATGGGAGACGCGGTGGAACCCAGGCGCGAATTCATCGAAAATCACGCCAGAGAGGTGCGCAACCTTGACATCTGAGGGCGCCAGAGCGGAGCGCCCGGACTGGGAAGCGTATTTTCTCGCCATGGCGCTCATAGCTTCGACCCGCAGCACCTGCGTCAGAAGACGGGTGGGGGCGGTCATAGTTTCGGGCAACAGGATACTCGCCACCGGATACAACGGCTCCCCCTCCGGCGCCAGGCACTGCACCGATATCGGGTGTCTCCGGCAGCGGCTGGGCATAGCCTCAGGCGAGCGTCACGAGATATGCAGGGGCTCCCACGCGGAGATGAACGCCATCGCCCAGGCCGCCTCCTCGGGAACGCCGATAAACGGGTGCTCCGTATACTCCACCCACGAGCCCTGTTCGATCTGCGTCAAACTCATCATCAACTCCGGCTGCCGCCGCATAGTATTCATGAACAGATACCCCGACGAGCTGTCGGCGGCGCTGCGGGAAGAGACCGGCATCGTCTCCGAAATGTACGGGGATCACGACGTGGTGATGCGGGTGCTGCGCGAGGCCTCCGCATAACCGCCGGTCCGTTTCCCGGCGCCGGGGTCACGCGCGCGTCCGGTCAGATACAAATAAAATTACGCGGAGGTCGTTTTGCATCATGAAGTACACGCGAGAGGAATCGGTATCCTTTTTCAGGGAGCATAACAGGGACGAGACACACTTCAGGCACGCGCTGGCCGTAGAGGCGGCGATGAGGTATTTCGCCGGGCTTTACGGCGAGGACGAGGAACTCTGGGCGCGGGCGGGGCTGCTTCACGACATCGACTGGGAGATAACCCAGTCCGTGGAGAACGGACATCCCGTCAAGGGCGGCGAGATGCTGCGCGAGGCCGGCTACGAGGAGGAGATCGTCCGGGCCGAACTGGCCCACGGATGGGAATTTTCCGGCGTGGAACCGATAAGCGTCATGGAGAAAACCCTCTACGCCGTCGACGAACTGACCGGATTCGTGACAGCCGTGGCCCTGGTCCGGCCGAGCAGGTCCGTGGCGGATCTCGAGGTCAAGTCGGTCAAAAAGAAATGGAAGGACAAGACCTTCGCCAGAGGCGTGGACAGACGCGTCATAGAAAAGGGGGCCGAACTGATGGGAGAACCCCTCGAACGGCTCATAGAGAACACCATCGCCGCGCTGAGGCCGGTCGAACGCGAGATAGGGCTGGGGGCGTGACGGAGGATTCCGGCGGGCCTGAACGGGAAGGCGGCGCGCTGTTTGTCTTTTTGTAAATTTTTATTAGATACGCTGTACTGCTGATGTCATTATCCTTCAAAACGTGCAAGATTACGTAAACAAACTGTTTTTAATAAAGTCAGTGAAAACTGGCAGTTTGTGTCAGTGCGTATCTTTAGGAGGGTTGGCAATGTCAGTGAATTTAATACTCGCGGACGATCACCCGTTGACAAGGGCGGGGCTCATGGCATATCTGGCCAAGGAGCAGGATTTCAACGTAGTCGGAGAGTATTCCGACGGAGAGACGGCTCTTGCCGGCATAAGGGAGCTCAAGCCGCACGTGGCGCTCCTGGACATTCGTATGCCGAGACTGGACGGCGTCTCCATAACCCGAAAGATAAAAGAGGAGGGCCTTCCGGTAATAGCCCTGATGCTGACCAGCTACGACGCTCAGCAGTACGTACTCTCGTCTCTCCGAGCCGGCGCCCGCGGCTACGTCCTCAAATCCTCGTCGGCGGACACGCTGGCCCGCGCCATCAGGATAGTCGCCCGGGGCGGGCTCTATCTCGACAGCGAGGTGGCCAACACCGTCGAGGAAGGGGAGAATATGTCGCCGGAGCCGATATCCGCCCGCGAAAGGGAGGTCCTTCTGCTGGCGGCAAAGGGGCTGTCCGGCAAGGAGATAGCTTCACAGCTTTTCATCAGCGAGCGCACCGTGCAGACTCACCTAGCGTCCATCTACGACAAGCTGGGAGCCCGCAACAAGACCGAATCGATGCTGCTGGCGCTGAAATACGGCGTAGTGATGCTGGAGGAACTGCTCGACTGAGGGTGCGCGAAGAAACGCCGGGACGGCGCTGAGGAAAGCAGAGGAAGGCGGAGTTCTTGAAAAAAAACGGCACGCTCTTTTACGTCACGCTGTCGATATTCCTGCCTCCTATAGGTATCTTTATGCTCGCAGCCGCCGAGTTGTTCTACTCTCACAGAAACATCGAGGCGCTCGCTGAACTTTACATAGAAAATTTCACGGAAAGCATCGCCGGCAGAATGGAATACGGGCGCATCCCCTTTCCCGGCGAGTTCCCCTCGCTCTCAGAGGACCCCGGCGGAGGACGCGAGCCCGTCAGTTTCCGTATTCCCGTCCTCTTCGCCCTGCTGGACAAAGAGGGAAAGTTCGTCTCCGGCTCCGAGCGTATGAGAGAGCTGGTCAGGGAATCCGGCGGAAAGATACCGACGGGGATCGCCGGATATATCAGGGCGCCGGACGGAGAGAAGTTCACCGCGGTAAAATTTCCGGTCCCGGGGAAGGATTTCCAGGCGGCCGGGGCCATACCGTGGAAGGACGTACCGCGCGCGGCGCCGGTGCGTCTGTGGTCGGTTTTGGCGGCGTCGATGGCGCTTTGGAGCTCTCTGTTTCTGATATTTATCTGGCGGAACGTGATAAATCCGATCCACTGGCTGGAACAGCGCGTCTCGTCTCTCAAGTGGGGGTTCGAGCCTCTCGACGACAGCCTGAAACACGCCACGCCGCGCGTGAAAAAGATGCATGGGACATTGGTCCGCGTTTCTCAGCTTGCCATCAGGACCACCAAGACGAACAGAGCCTGCATGAACGACCTCGTGAACGTGCAGGAGGACGAGCGCACCAAGATATCGAGAGATATCCACGACGGCCCCCTTCAGGACGTGACGGCGCTGATACAGCGGATACACCTCGCGAGACGACCGGATAACACGCCTGAAGATACCAGGCTGGAGCTTGATCTGGCCGAAAAAATAGCGATGACCACGGTCAAGGAGATGAGGGCGCTCTGCGATTTCCTGAATCCCCCCTGGCTGGAACTCGGCCTGTCGCAGGCCCTCACCGAACTCACGGAGCGGCAGGCGCTCCAGTACGGCGTGAAGATATTCCTGGGGGTGGACGAGTCGCTGAATCTGTCCGACTCGGTGACGCTCGCTTTCTTCCGCGTCGTCCAGGAGGCGGTGACCAACTCCGTGCGCCACGGCGAGGCCAGCAACATCTGGATAGACATCAAGCGCAGCGACGACGGGGACGTGGAGCTGACAATCCAGGACGACGGACACGGCTTCGACATCACGGAGAGCGACACGGCGGATCTGAGAGCCGAAGGGCACAGGGGCCTCTCCAACATGGAGGAGCGCATGACCCTCATAGGGGGCCAGCTAAAGGTGATCTCATACCGCGGAGAGGGTACCTGCGTCAGAGGGCTTCTGCCCGCGTCCGGCCCGCGCTGAAACTCCGCCGAATTTATTCTAAGTTCTCCCGCAAAGCCACTGCAATTAATTCGCCGATTTGATATAAAATGCCACTGTATATGATATCCAATATTCCGGGGAGGTATGGCTATGTCGTCCGCCAGGATCGTTTTTCTGGGCGCAGCCGGAGAGGTGACAGGTTCCAGCTATCTGATCGAGACAGATGAAGCCAGGGTGCTGGTGGACTGCGGAATGTATCAGGGACAGAACGCCGACGGCAGGAACGAGGCGGAATTCGCTTTTTCGCCCGGGGAGATAGACGCCGTCGTCCTCACCCACGCCCACATAGACCACAGCGGCAGACTGCCCCTGCTGGTCCGGCGAGGCTTCAAGGGCTATATATGGGCGACCGACCCGACCATCGAACTGGCCGGGGTGCTGCTCCAGGACACAGTCAAGCTGATGGCCGAGGAAGCCGAGTGGCGCAGCAGGAAAAATTCCCGCAGGGGACTTCCCCCCATCAAACCGTCGTACGGCGAAAAAGACGTGGAGGAGACGATCAGGCGTTTCCGCTATGTCCGCTACGATGAAAAGGCGGACATAGCGAGGGGAGTGAGCGTAAGAGTCCGCGACGCCGGCCACATATTAGGATCAGCCATAGCGGAGATATGGCTCGGCGGCGGGGACGGCGAGAGGAAAGCAGTATTCTCCGGGGACATCGGCCCGAAGGACGCGGCGATAGAGCGTCCTCACACCATGATCGAGGAGACCGGCTATGTGGTCATAGAGTCCACTTACGGGGACAGGAACCACAAGAGCCTGGAGGACACCAGGGCGGAGTTCCGTGCGGCTCTCGAGGCCGCCGTGAAGTCCGGCGGCAAGATACTCATTCCCACGTTCGCCGTCGGCAGGGCGCAGAGAGTGCTTTACGAGATAAAGCGTCTCCAGGCCGACCCGACCTTTCCGAAGATGCCCCGCATATACTTCGATTCCCCTATGGGAGAAAAGGCGACGCGGATATACGAGAAATACTCGGCGCTCCTTTCCAGAGAGATACAGGAGATGACCCGCGCGGGAGACAACCCCTTCCGGCCGGAGGGCATGAGCTACACCAGCGGGGTCGAGGAATCGAGGGCCATCAACGAAGAAAGCGACGCCATAGTGCTCGCGGGCAGCGGCATGTGTTCAGGGGGACGGATAATCCATCATCTCAAGCACAACCTCTGGAACCCCGGCTGCAGCGTGTTTTTCGTGGGCTATCAGGCGAAAGGCGCCCTCGGACGCAGGCTCGTCGACGGAGAGCGCCGCTTGAGGATCGCGGGCGAGGATATAGCCGTCAGAGCCTCCATGTATACGCTGGGCGGCTTTTCAGCCCACGGGGACAGGGACGACCTGCTGTCCTGGGCGTCAGGCTTCGGAGGGAACGCGTCGTTTTTCGTCACTCACGGGGAGCCCAGATCCGCGGAAGCTCTGGCGGCCGGCATAAGGGAGACGGGGCGCGCCGCCGCGGTCCCCTCGGCCGGCTCTGTCTATGATCTCTCAAAAAGCGGCGCGGCCTTTTCCGGAAAGAAGGCCGCCGCCGCGAAAGACCCGGGCCGCCTGGACGCGCTGAAATTGCTGGAGGAGATAACGTCCGAGACTGAATCCATCAGGGAGGGTCTCACGTCCAGGGAGGACTTCGCGGCCATCATGCCGCTTTTGGAATCCTCCCGCCTGATCCTGCGATCCGTGAGAAAGACGAGATAAAGCGGGGATTCGGCCGTGCCA
>JAISWP010000182.1 GCA_031271065.1 Synergistaceae bacterium | reverse complement strand
GATTTGACGCTGCCTCTTTTATATATATCAAGGTTCTTCTAAAAGCCTATTCCGAATAAATGTTTTTGCCAATAGCGGCATTCAGGAGGGCGGGCCGAATTACTGCGCTTCGTCCGGTTTATGCCTTTTAGGCGGCAGCGGGGCGTTCCATCCTATCAGCAGGAAAAAACCTCCGAGGGCGAGGAACGCTACTATCCTGATGATCGTCGCGGCGGTCCTCAGATCTATCAGCAGCAGCTTGGCGATATCGAGGGCCAGAAGCCCGGCCCCGGTGAACCACAGACGCCTGTCCGCGAACTTTTTTCCGCAGTATATCAGAGCCAGCGCCGCTATTCCCCACAGCATGGCGATTATCGCCTGGAAGTGCGAGGCTTTGGAGAACAGCAGATCCCAGCTTACATGCTCCCTGAAATAATGCCATGAGCTGCGCGCCGCTATGCTGTTGAGCCATACGAACACCGCGGCGGAAAGTACCGCGAACCGGCTTTTATAAAGCGCCGGTATGGCCCTGGCCCTCAGGTACAGGAGTCCCAGCGCGGCCAGGTACAATGCCTGCCCCATCTCCATAGGGTTCAGGAGCGGGATATAGACCGAGGCGAATCCGTGTCCTCTCATGGCCAGACTGGAGACGAAGGAATATGTTCTCCAAAGCCACAGAGCTGCGCAAGCCGCGAAACTCCCGATCCCGTATCCGTTCAGCCGGAGCCTCGAGGATATTCGGTCCGGCATCAGCGCCAGGACGGCGGCGAATACAGGCATGAAAGAGACGAGGTAATGCAGGTCGCTCTGTTTGTCCCCGAAGGCGCTGACGGTCCATTTGCCCCACATCCAGCAAGTGTACTGGACGAAACCGAAAAGCAGTATCCCCCATGACGCCTCCGCGGCCCTGCCGGGGCGTCCGCCGCGGTATGTCCACAGTACCGCAGAAAAGAACATGACCGCCGCCGAAAACCAGTTTCTGAAAAGCGGAGTGCCGACGCTTACGAGCACGGTCCCGAGCGCGCTTGCGGGGTGGAAACCCTTCGAAGACGCGACACTGTTTATCATCATCGCCAGTACGGGGACGAAGGTCATCACCCGCACGGCCTCCCAATCCCGGAACATCCGAAACCGCGGCGTCCAGAAAGCGGCGGCGGCGGCCCCGCAGAGCAGCGCGAACGATATTCCTCCAGGCACGACGAAAACGAATCTGGAAATATGCAGCGCAGCCAGTGTCCACCACATAGTTCCATATACCGAGAAACCGAGCGTCTGCCACGAGCAGGTCGCCGCGGGCCGCTCGGTCTGCCGCGCCGCATCTCCGCCGCCGGAGTCCCTGACCCGCGTGAAGAAGCTGGATGAGAGCGCGCTTGAGGCGAATATCAGCGCGGTCACGGCGAAGGGTGAGCGCAGGCTGCACCAGTCCAGAAATCCCGTCATCATGAACGCGCGCGAATAAAGGCGCTCCGGCAGATGAAGGAACGGCGCGAATATGTAAAGGAGAAACGCCGCGGCCTGCATGATGACTCCGAATGTGCTGAAGGTCCTGTTCTTCCGGACCGATCCATACGCGGCGAGGCATGCGCCTTCGAGAGCCCATATCGAACTGGACGACGATTTTCCTAACAGGAAGGGCGCCGCCAGGCTGAGAAAGAGTATCCCGTACGACAGGAATGCCCCGGACAGTCCGTACTCGTCGTAACGTCCGCCCAGTATGAAAGACGACAGCCAGAGATACCACGCGCCCAGCAGGGCGCAGCTCACGGCGGTGATATACTCCGTGTGAGATGTGGCCGCCACCTGCAGTACAAGAAATATGAAGGGCAGGGTCAGGGCCATTGCCCGGTCGATATTTTCCGCTCCGCCGCCGGCGAGACGCGCGAATTTTTTCCCGATCACAGGGATTAAAGTCACTGCCGAGTAGCTGACGAAATACAGCGCTATAAACGGCTCCACGGACGCCAGGTACGATTCCTTCCACCGGAGTATCCCCCAGACGGCCCCCACGACCGCCGAGGCCAGCATACCGCCCCATCTCGCCAATTTCCAGTTCTTCCGCAGGCTGAGTACGAGTATCTCGAAATTGAGCAGGGAATAGATGGAGAACAGCGCCACGAAATTGTCGCTGCCGGTGGATACGATGATGGGAGCCATGTAGCCGCCGAGCAGGGCGAAGACTGCCAGCGGCTGGAAGTCCTGACGGATGCTGAGGAATACTGTGGCGGCCGACAGAGCCACCATCCCCACGATCGCCGCCGAAGGCGCTATCGGACCGAGTTTCGCCCCCGCGAAAAGGACGATGTACATCACGCCCACTCCGCCTCCCTGGAGTACAAGGGCGTATACCCTGCGGCGCTCTCTCATCCTCCAGCCGAAGGCGGTCATTGCAAATCCGGCCAGGGCGGATAGAGCGAGGCGCATTTCGAGGGATATCCATTTCATCTGGGCCGCGTAACTGAAAAGGAGGCCGAAACCGGCGAGAAAGAGCAGCACCCCTGTGGTGACCCAGACGTTGCCCTCTGAAAACAGCCAGGCTTTCGCGTTTTTAAGCTGGACGCTGAACCAGGACTCGGCGGCGGCGGCGGGTTTTATGACCGGCGTCTTGGCTCGCGCGGGTTTAGGCGCGGACGGCTTTTGCGCGGTTTGAGGAATCGGAGGGGGAACGGGACGCGCCGGAACAGCGGGCGAAGTCGGCGGAACTGCCTGTTCCCCCTCCGCGGGCCTTCTGTCCACCGCTTCCGGGGTAAGCCGCTCTATCGGCCGGAGAACCGGCTCCTGCGGGGCTGCCTGCGGTTCCGTCTTCTCACGTTTTGCTTCCGGCGCGGCCTCTGAGGCAGCCTGGATTTCGGCCAGCCGTCTGACGGCGTCTTTTATTCCCTCAGTGCTGCGCTCTATCGCTGAAATTCTGGATTTCAAACTGATGACATTTATTGCCGTGACAATTGCTGCTGCCAGTATTATAAAAACGGACAGATAATACAAAAAAACGAACAAAGACATCATGGGCATAACCTCCGCTTCATCCAGCGGCGTCCGGGCAGTTCACGTTCATCGCGGCGGACTCCGGCCGCGCGGATATACCGCAATCCCCGCGGCAGTTTTATTCATCGAACAGCGAATGAGTAAATGCGCGCGGCGGAGGGCCTGACCGTGAAATCTTTTCCCCGGCCGCGCGTCCTGTTCTGCTGTTACCGCTCCGCCGCTGCCGCGAACACCTTCTCGATCGCTTCTTTAGTCGGAATCCCCTCGTGCAGCTTCTCGTCCCCGACGTAAAACGTCGGCACGTAGTAGTAGTCGAACTTCGAGGCGTAGTCCGCCTCTTTGTTCTCATCTATCTTCCTCAGAGGAATATCCCTGTACTCCGGGCGGCTGGAATATATCTCGTCCATCATTTCCGCGGCCCTGCGGCAGTGAGGGCACGACGCCGTCATGAACATCTTTATCTCTTTCATTGATTATAGAACCTCCCATGTTATCGTGTTTACGCGCCGCAATTTTTTACACGGCCCGGTTTTTGTGATTTTAACACTATTGTCACAAGCGCGAGTAGTGCATTATAATCACTGATTGGTTTTTCAGGAGAACAGACGGAGGCGATGAGGATCATGGCTTACGATTTCAGCGTTATAGAGCCCAAGTGGCGGAAAATATGGGAGGATCGAAAGGCGTTTCACGTGGAAACGGACGAATCGCGTCCGAAGTTCTACTGCCTCGAGATGTTCCCGTATCCGAGCGGAGCCCTGCATATGGGGCATCTGCGCAACTATTCCATAGGCGACCTCACCGCGCGTTTCCTCCGGATGAACGGATACAACGTCATGTATCCCATAGGTTTCGACTCGTTCGGTATGCCCGCCGAGAACGCGGCCATAAAGATGAAAACTCATCCCGCCGAGTGGACCATCGGGAACATAGATCACATGACGGAACAGCTCAAGTCCATGGGCTGCAGCTACGACTGGAGACGGGTGGTCAAAACCTGTCTTCCCGATTATTACAGGTGGAGCCAGTGGTTCTTCCTGCGGATGTACGAAAAAGGGCTAGCGTACCGCAAACATGCGCCGGTAAATTGGTGCGAGACCTGCGGCACGGTTTTGGCCAACGAACAGGTCGTCGGGGACGGGGTCTGCTGGCGGTGCGAGACCCCCGTAGTCAAGAAGGGCCTCGAACAGTGGTTTCTTCGGATAACCGACTACGCCGAGGAACTGCTCGAATATCTCGGCAAACTGACCGGGTGGCCGGAACGGGTCCTCACCATGCAGAGGAACTGGATAGGACGGTCGGAGGGCGTGAGGTTCGACATATCCATCGCCGATACCGATCTGTCGATAGAGGCCTTTACGACGCGCATAGACACGATATTCGGCATAACGTTCGTCGCTGTGGCGGCGGAACACCCCATAGTCCGAACTCTGGCGGACAGGATGACTTCCGAAAAGCGCGCCGCCGTGCTCGACTTCGTCTCCGGGATATCGTCTCGAAGCGCCATGGAGCGCACCGCGGCCGGTGGGGACAAAATGGGCATGGACACCGGGTTCGCGGCGATAAATCCGGTGAACGGAGCGAGGGTTCCGATCTGGATAGCGGACTATGTTCTCATGGACTACGGAACCGGCGCTGTAATGGGCGTCCCGGCCCACGACCAGAGGGACTTCGATTTCGTGAGAAAATACGGGCTCGGGATCATTCCGGTAGTCCGCGTTCCGGGAGAGCCTGTGCCGGATCCGGAGAAAATGGAAAGCGCCGCCGAGGCGGACGGCGTGTCCTGCAGTTCCGGCAGATTCGACGGACTGCCGACTCAGGAGGCGATAGAGAAGATAGGGGAGTGGTTCGAGAGCGAGGGCTGGGGCAGGCGCGAGACGCAGTACCGTCTGCGCGACTGGCTCATAAGCCGCCAGAGGTACTGGGGAACTCCTATCCCTGTCGTATACTGCGGCAAATGCGGCATAGTCCCTGTTCCGGAGTCGGAACTGCCCGTCGAGCTTCCTCTCGGCGCGGCCATCCCTCCGAACGGAGGCAACGCCCTCCTGGGCTGTCCGGACTGGATAAACACCTCATGCCCGCGGTGCGGCGGGCACGCTCGCAGAGAGACGGACACGATGGACACGTTCATCTGCTCGTCATGGTATTTTTTTCGTTACCTGTCGCCGGATTCTGACGACGCTCCTTTCAGGCGCGGGGACGCGAAGTATTGGATGCCGGCCGATCTCTATATCGGCGGCATAGAGCACGCGTGCCTGCACCTCATATACGCCAGATTTTTCACGAAGGTCCTGTCCGATCTGGGCCTCACCGATCCGAACCTGAGGGAGCCTTTCACCGGGCTTCTGACGCAGGGCATGGTCATTAAAGACGGGGCTAAAATGTCGAAGTCCCTGGGCAACGTGGTGGACCCCGACGAGATAATAAAAAGATACGGTGCGGATACGGCCCGTCTTTTTATCCTGTTCGCCTCCCCCCCCGACAAGAGCCTCGACTGGTCCGACAAAGGGGTCGAAGGGGCCCACAGGTTCCTGGGCAGAGTATGGCGCCTCGTGGAGGAAAATATAAAGTCCCTCGCGTCAGCCGGCGGCAGCACAGTTCCGATGTCCGATCTGCCGGACGCCGAGTCCCGCGGTCTGAAACGCCTCATCCACTCGACTATAGACAGGGTCACCCGTGATATAAGGGACGAGCGGCAGCTCAATACGGCCGTCGCCCGTCTGATGGAGCTCTGCAACGGGCTTTCTTCCTTCACCTCTCGGGATGGCGCTGGCAGGGCGGTATTCCGCGAGGGAGTGGAGTCGCTCCTGCTGTGCCTGTCGCCGTTCTGTCCGCATATCTGCGAGGAATTGTGGGAGATGCTGGGTCACGAGGAGCTGCTCGCGGTTTCCCGGTGGCCGGCTGCGGACAGCGGCGCTCTGGTGGTCGATACGGTGACCGTCGTGCTTCAGATAAACGGCAAACTGAGGGAGCAGTACAGCGTGCCGCCGGGACTGAGCAGGGATGAATTGGCCGAGCGTGTCCTGGCCGAGGAGGCCACGAAGCGCAGGATCGAGGGCCTTGATGTGGTCAGAGTGATATCCGTCCCCGATAAGCTGGTCAACATCGTAGTCAGGGGATAGAATGCCGCATCTCCGTCTGCTCTCCGGTCCCGGGGCCGCGCTGCGAAGGCTCATTTCCGAGGAGCTGGACAGGCTGTCGGCCGCCGGGTACGAGGACGTCCGCCGTCTGGAGTGCGGGGAGTGGGCGCCGCTCCTCACGGAAAATCGAGGCAGGGGGCTTTTCGGGGACCGCAGCGTCATATTGGTGGAGGAAGCCGAAAAACTAGGGGTCATGCCTGAACGGCTCGCCCCCATGCTGGAGCCTCCCGGGGCCGATTCGGTCATATTGCTGGTGTGCAGATCGGACGCGCCGGCCTCTGTTCCCAAGGCGCTGATGAAATTATGCACGTCGGTAAAAGCCTCGGAGCCGTCTTTCTGGTCCCGCGAACGCGACGATATCGTCATTTCGGAGGCGGAACGGAAAGGGCTTTCCGTCTCCCGGGATGCCCTGTCTCTTTTGAAGGAGCTGTTCGACGACACAGGAGAGTTGGCGTCCGAGACCGCAAAGGCCGCTTCCATATGCCGCGTCCGGGGTAAAAAAGAGATATCGGCCGCGGAAGTGGAGGAATTCTGTCTGTCGGACGGCAGCAGGAATCTTCTGAAGCTGCTGGATGGTTTATGTTCCGGCAGACCAGGAGAGAGCAGGGCATGTCTCGGGAGCCTGAGTCTCCATTCCGAGCTGACTCCGCTGCTGTCGGCCCTGCACAACAGATTTCGCATAGCGATGTATTTCTCGCTCTGCGCAAAGGAACGCGCTTCTTTCGCCCGTGCGCTGGGAGCAAAGGAATACGCTTCCAGACTTGCGGAAAGCGCGTCGCGGCTTTACGGCGGAGAAAAACTGCGGAATTTCGTCACCGGACTCGTAAGGATAGCCTCAAACGAGAGGAGCGGTCAGGGCGCCTCGTGGCGCGACCTCGATCTGCTGGTCATCGATCTGATGAGCGGGCTTGAGTGACGTTTGGAAGCAAAGCGCAATGAAAATAATAACGAAGGAGGATCGATCCCGATCCCCCGCGTTGTTTTCGCTCAAATCGCGTTCGCGGATAAACCGAACCCGGGTCAGTCTTTGAGAAGAGGGGCAGCCAGGGAAGCCATCCTGGACTTTCTGCGGGATGCCGTGTTGCGGTGGATGACGCCTTTTGTCACCGCTTTATCCAAGGCGCTCTGGGCTTCGCTGAGCCTCCGGGCTATCAGTTCTTTGTCGCTGCCTTCGACGGCCGTCAGGAAATTTTTGGAGACATTCTTGCAGCGGGTCTTCCAGTAACGATTGTAAAGTCTATTCTTATCTGCGATCAGCACGCGTTTTTCAGCGGATTTCTTATTTGGCACCACATTCACCTCCTTCGCTAAAAGCGCAGGTTATAGTATCACAATACAGCACAGAAACGCAAGCCGAAATTCCCTCTAACACAAAACATACAAGTTACCCTTCGGGGCAGTACCCGTTCCATATACCATCAGCAGAGAGTTATTCCGATATAAAGACGTTCGGTTTCCAAAGAGGTCTTTTTTACGGAAGAGCGCCGATGAAACAAAAGTTAAAAAAACGAAATGTCTGTAGATTTATCGAGAATGTAATGGTCGCCGAGGCTCAGAAGTAAATGGGAGTATTGACATATTGTGAAATACGAGAAAAAATGATTGTTGGAATTTTTGTAATATCAGAGACAATTTTTATTTATCATGTATAATTTGCATAAAGATCAGGAGTCAGGAGGAAAGCGTATGATCGACGGAGTGCGTATTGGCCGCGGGAGGCCCTCTGAGCATTTTGACTTGGATAGTCCGGTATCCCGGAAATCCGATAAAGAGCGTAAAGCGCCGCAGTTTACGGAAGTGCTTAAAGATAGCATTTTAAAAGTAAACCAACTTCAGCAGGACGCGGATGTAAAAACCGAAAGGCTGGCGCTCGGGGAGATCGACGATATTTCCGAGGTTTCGATCGCGGTGGAAAAAGCGGAGCTCGCTCTGCGCCTGATGGTTCAGATAAGGGATAAAATGGTGGATGCGTATCAGCAGATAGCGAGGATGTCAGTATAACGTCCGGGAGATGAGCATATGCCTGTCAGGGAGCATTTGACACAAGCGAAAGAAAGGTTTTCGGCTTTTTGGTCGTCGCTGATGCGGTGGCAGCAGGTTTCGCTCTGCGCCGTCGCTCTTCTGGTGCTGGGCGGAGTTCTGGCTGTCGCCTTCATAGCCGGTCAGACTACCTACGAACCGGTATTCTCCGGTCTCGAGGCTCGCGACCTGGAGGCGGTCATCGAATATCTGAAGGAACAGAAAATACCCTACCGCACCGATTCTCAGGCAAACGCCATATTGGTTCCCGCGTCTAACGTGTACGAGGCGCGCCTGGCGCTCGCGGCCAAAGGGGTGCCGAGCGGGGGGATAGTCGGTTTCGAGCGTTTCGACAACGCGAAGATCGGCAGGACGAGTTTCCAGGAGAAGGTGGATTATTACAGGGCTCTGGAGGGCGAACTGGCGCGCACCATACGCGAGATGAACTCCGTGGCGAGCGCCCGCGTGTCCATAGTGGTGCCCGAATCCAAATTATTCCTCGAACAGCAGCGTCCGTCGACCGCGGCGGTCCTGCTGAAACTGCGTCCGGGGACGGAGTTCGGGCAGGACCAGGCGAGAGCCGTCGTCCATCTGGTGGCAAGCAGCGTCGAGGGACTCACCCCCGATAACGTGACGCTGGTGGACGCGGACGGACAGATACCTTTCGAGGACATACTGGACGACACCCTGACCATAAAAAACGGCAGCAAGGTGGTTTTGAAGCAGCGTCAGTTCGAGAAGGACACGGAGACTGACTTGGAGCGCAAGATAAGAGACACGCTGGAGAAGGTTTACGGTCCCGGCAAGGTCAAGGCCGCGGTCCGGGTGGAACTCGACTTCGACAGGAGGACGTCCGCCCGCCGCACCGTATATACCCTTCCCGACAAGATACACGGCCCGGTCCAGAGCGAACAGAACACGGAGGAGAGTTATACCGGGCCGGCCGGCATCACCGGAGGTATACCGGGAACCACTACCAATATACCCGGTTACGTCGTGAACAGCGGCGCCGGCGCGGGCGAGGCTCAGTACGACAGGACCGACAACGTCACGAATTACGACAACTCCACTCACGAGTCCTCCGAGGTCGAGACGCAGGGCAAGATAAAACGCCTCACGGCGACGGTGCTGATCGACGGCACCCTGGAGCAGCCGGAGCTCGACCTCTGGCGCGGGGCGGTGGCCACCGCCATAGGGGCGGACGACAACAGGGGAGACAGGATATCGATCATGGCGATGCCTTTCGACACATCCGTGGCCGACGCCTACGCCGCGAGAATAGCGGCCGAACGCAGACAGAAAATGATCGTAGGTATCAGCGCATTCCTGCTTCTGCTCATAGCCGTTACAGCCCTTCTCGCCATGTGGCTTTCCAGAAGGAGGAGGCTCGCCATGCTGCAGGGCTCCCAGTCCGCCGATATGGACACCGCGCCGTCATTGCGGGAGCTTCTCGAAAATCCGGATCTGATGACCGCCCAGGGGGAACTGTCGGTGCTTGAGGAACAGCTTCGCAATTACGCGATGAACAACCCGGAGGAACTGGCAAATCTCATCAAGAATTGGGTGGTCGATGACGTATGAGCAAAGCCCGTGACATGAAGGGGCGCGAGAAAGCCGCGATATTGCTTGTCACGCTGGGGCCGGAAGCCGTATCCAAGGCTTACCGGCATATTGACGACACCACTATCGAACTTCTCACCCTTGAAATAGCGAACTTGAGAAAAGTGACGCCCGATGTAAAACTCGATGTCCTCAAGGAAGCTCAGGAAATGATAATGGCTCATGAGTTCATGACTCAGGGGGGCGTGGACTACGCGCGCAAACTCCTGGAACAAGCGCTGGGCTCGGACAAGGCTCAGGATATACTGCGGCGCATCACCGCGAGCCTCCAGGTGCGGCCCTTCGATTTCGTCCGCCACACCGATCCTCAGCAGCTGCTGAGTTTCATCCAGAACGAACATCCCCAGACTATCGCGCTCATACTCTCCTACCTGTCGCCGGATCAATCGGCCCTGGTGCTGAGCGGGCTGACTCCCGCCGCCCAGTGGGACGTGGCCCGCCGCATCGCGAAGATGGACAGGATAACGCCCGAGGTGCTGCGCGAGGTGGAGCGCGTACTGGAGAGGAAACTTTCCACAGTCATGGGACAGGATTTCACCATAGCGGGCGGCATAGACGCGGTGGTGAATCTGATAAACCGTGTGGACCGCGGCACAGAGCGCAACATAATAGAGGCATTGGAGGAGCAGGACCCGGAGCTCGCGGAAGAGATCAAGAAACGTCTTTTTATGTTCGACGACATAGGCGGAATAGACGACCGTTCCCTACAGAGAGTGCTCAGGGAGGTCGATCTGAAGGATCTCGGCCTTGCCCTGAAGGGAGCTTCCGAGGATCTCCGGCAGAAATTTTTCAAGAACATGTCCAAGCGCGCGGCGGACATGCTGAAAGAGGATATGGATTTTATGGGCCCTGTGCGCGTGCGCATGGTGGAGGAGGCCCAGCAGAAGATAGTGAACGTGGTCCGCGCCCTGGAGGAAGCGGGAGAAATCGTCATAGCCCGCAGCGGAGAGGAAGAGTTGGTTGTCTGATACTCCTACGAGACAGCGTCTCATCCGAGCTGTGCGTCTTCTGCCCGGCAGGGTCAGGGTGACCCGCGGCAGAATTGAGGATGTAGGCCCGGAAAGTTCGGTTCTCCCGCAGGATGACAAGGTCGAACGCAGCGCTCTCGACATCGCCGAGGCAGAGGTGAAGTCCCTGAGGATCGAACTGCGCGGGAGGGAGTCCGATCTCGCCGAGGCGCGCGGTCTTTGTAAAAGCCTGAGCGTCCGGTTGGAATCAGAGCGGGAGGAACTCCGGAAAGAGCAGGAAGCGTTCAGGGAGAGTTCGTCGAAAGAGGCTTCCGAGGCCAAAGAGGCTGCCCGGGCCGCGGGATACGAGGAAGGGCGCTCCGCGGGATACGCGGAAGGCTTGGGGAAAGCCGAATCAGACGTGAGAAGCGAGTACGAGGGCAAGTTTTCCGGGGCCGTCTCTTTGCTGGAAGGAATGGCGCGGGAATTGTCCGGTTCGAGGGAGCGCCTTGCCGCTTCTCACGCGCCCCAGCTGATAAGGCTGTGGGAGATGATGCTCGGCAGGATGCTCCAGACTATGGTGGAGATGGATGCCGATGTTACGAAGCGCATAGTGGGAACACTGCTCAGGCGGATCAGCGACCGGGAGCGGATAGTGGTGTACCTGAACCCGGCCGACGCCGCCATGATACAGGAGAGCAAGGATCAGCTCATGGACTCCATAAGAGGCGTGAAATTTTTCGAATTTATGTCCGACGATCACGTCGATAGAGGAAGCTGCCTGATAGAGACCAACCTCGGCATATACGACGCCAGGTGGAAAACGCAGCTGGAACAGGTGTCGTCGGAGGTGCAGAGCCTCCTGGTGGAAAGTATGGCGGCCGATGAACCAGGCGGTGACTGAGGCCGAACTTCCCGAGATCGCGGAAAACCCGAAGGACGGCCTTTTCACGGCGCTGGAGGGCAGGCTTTCCCAGACCGAACTCATCAGAATAAACGGGCGTGTCGTGCAGGTGGTAGGCCTCGTGATCGAGTCCCAGGGGCCGGATGTTCAGATAGGAGACCTGTGCGAGGTGAGATTCCGCAGCAGGAACACGATCCTGCGGGCCGAAGTGGTCGGTTTCCGTACAAACAGGGTGCTTCTGATGCCGCTTGGGGAGCTCTCAGATATAGGGCCCGGATGCGACGTCCTTTCCATGGGGCGCCCCCTCGGGGTAAATGTTTCGGACGCCCTGCTCGGAAGGGTGCTGGATGGGCTTGGAAATCCCCTGGACTCACTGGGTCCGATACCCGCCGCCGTTTTTTATCCGCTCATGTCCTCTCCGCCGCATCCCCTCCGCC
>JAISWP010000052.1 GCA_031271065.1 Synergistaceae bacterium | reverse complement strand
CCGTTGCCCGTGTTGCCGCTGGTTTCCTCTATCACCGTCTGCCCCGGCTCAAGAAGCCCCTTCCGCTCCGCCTCGCGTATCATGCCAAGCGCTATACGGTCCTTCTTGCTGCCGGATGGGTTCAGGTGATCGAGTTTCGCGAATATCCTTCCTTCCAGCCCCCAATACTTCACAAGCCGTTCGAGATCGACCAGCGGAGTGCTTCCGATGACGTCAAGGATGCTTTTCATCAATGCCATATCTTTTATACCCCCAATTAGATCGAAAAAATATGTTGCATAAACGAAACGACCTCCCGAAATCAGGAGGTCGTTTTTCTGGACCGAGGCAGTTTGACGCGCAGCAATAAAACCATAGCCTTACACTCTCCCATCGCCGCCGCTGGAGGGGCGCGAAATACAAGACAGAACTTTGTGCCGGAAAAGACTCATCAATTATAAACGCGGCGGCGATTCACCGCAACTGCGAGAAAGACCGCGAAGCGCGCGGGAATAACCGCGGCGCGCCCGTGAAACCACCCGCGAAAGAGATACGCCCTGCGTACGGCCCAAACGATCCCCTTAGCCCTCGCTCCGTAAAAGTTTGTAATTACCGTATCCGTGCCCGCTGCCAGATATAAACGATAATATGTAATTTTTGTGCGGCAAGATGATATAATAAAAGTAAAGTAATAAAATATACAATAAATACTTTTCTCCCTGCATAGCTTTACATGCTCAAAGTGAATATATCTTTAAAAGAGGATGGTGCGGTAATTGTCATGATATTCAAGAAAAAGAGCATCCAATCGAGGCTGCTGGCGGCGTTCGTACCAATATTCGTCATATCGTTCGTCGTGCTGTCGGCCGTGAGTTAC
Source organism: Synergistaceae bacterium (assembly GCA_031271065.1). GTDB lineage: Bacteria > Synergistota > Synergistia > Synergistales > Synergistaceae > JAIRKI01. The sequence goes on along the minus strand of JAISWP010000052.1, from coordinate 2,137 downwards.
AACCTGTCGAAGGCAGCGCTGTCGGCGGGCGCGAGGGAGACCGCCATGTCCATCGGCTCCCGTTACGCGGAACAGATCAAGGCCAACATGGATTCAATATCCGCATATCTTAAAATCATGTCGGGCATACAGTCCATACGAGAAGGCTCCGACAGAGAGCAGATAGTATCCGTTATGTCCGATATGTTCGACAGGATCGGCAGGTTCGACGTCCTGTTTTTCGTATGGCCTGACGGAAAGGCGGTTCGCTCCGTGAACACCGAGTTCGACGCGAGCGAGCGGGAGTACTTCAAGGTCGTGTCCTCCACGAAATCGCCTTATGTCTCAGGTGTGACGATATCCAGTTCGTCCGGGAAACCGTCAGTGATGGTCTGCGAACCGGTCATGAACGAGGGAAAGTTCATGGGAATACTCGGGGTGACGTACAACCTCGAGAGGATGAACCACATCATAGGCAATGTCAAGTTCAAGAACACCGGTTACGGTTTCATCCTGGACAAAACCGGGCTCGTCATATCCGGCCCCTCGGTTCCGGAAATCGTCGGAAAGCTCAATATCAGCGAGAAACGCGTCAGCCCGGAGATCGGGCTCGGCTTCGCCGAACTGGACGACAGCCTTTTAAACCTGTTCCGCGCAGCGTCCTTTGGAGATGACTCGGGCGCAGTGGGGAGTTACTCCTTTTACGATGTGGATTATGACGGCGTGTTCGTCCCGATAAACCTCGAGGGCGGCCAGCGCTGGTTCGTTGGGGTAGCGGCCCCGCTCGCGGAGGTCAATAGGGACGTGTCGGTGCTGTCCAGGCTGATGATCGCCATATCCGCCGGGTTCATCCTGGCATCGCTCATATTCATCACTGCGACCAGCAGGAAGATTGCAGCGCCTATAGCACTGCTGAGAGACGAGTGCCTGGTCATGTCCGAAGGAGATCTCAGGACGCGCGACGTCAGCGTAAATTCGAAGGACGAGACGGGAGCTCTGGCGGACGGGTTCTCAGTCATGAAAAAAAATCTGTCCGGCCTCATAACGAAGGTGAAATCGGAGGCGGAAAACCTCGCTTCCGCCAGCGAGGATCTCCAGGCCGGGTCGCTGAACTGCGCCAATATATCGGAGGATGTCAGCCGCTCCATGTCGGAGATATCGGAGCGCACGAAAATCCAGGCTGATTCGACGAAAAACGCGTCCTCCATAGCGAATGAGATGTCCGGCATAGCCCAGAGCGTCATGGCTATGGCCGCGAATGTGAACGACATAGCGTCCGCCGCGTCGAAAAACGCGAGCGAGGGCCAATCCGTGGTCGAGACCGCGATGAAACAGATGAAGGACATAGGCCGGGGGTCGTCCATCCTGCATGACGCCGTAACCGAGCTGGCCGAAGGGTATCGTGAGATAAGCGAGATAGTGAGCATGATCTCGTCCATAGCGCAGCAGACAAACCTGCTCGCCTTGAACGCGGCCATCGAGGCCGCCCGCGCGGGCGAGTCCGGCAGAGGGTTCGCCGTTGTGGCGGATGAGGTCCGCAATCTGGCCGAGAACTCAAGCGGCGCAGCTCAGAAAATCACCTCGCTGATTTCACAGAACCAGAGCAGGATGGAACAGGCGGTGGAAGCCGCGAAATCAGGCGCGAGCGGCGTGTCATCCGGCATAGAGGCTGTCGACTCTGCCCGCGAGATTTTCGGCGGAATAGCCTCGTCCATAATCTCCCTGTCGGATCAGATAAAGGCCGTGTCGTCGTCCATAGAAAAGATAGCCTTCGGCAATCAGGACCTAGCCTCGCTCATAGGCGGCATCGAAAAGATAAGCGAGAAAAACATCGCCGACGTGAACGGCGTGGCGTCGGATTCACAAAAACAGCTGGCGTCCGCCCAGGCGATCGCGTCCTCCTGCGGCGCCCTGGCGGAGCTGGCTGCGATTCTGCGCGAGGAGGGAGCCGGTTTTCAGGTCTGAACCGGGCCTGCGGGGAGGCAAAGCCGAGGACCGTCAGCGACTGTGACAGTGCTTCGGGAACATCGAAGCCGGGAGGCCGTGCGTGAAGCCGCAAGCCTCATAGCGCGGCGCGGGCAAGGCGGTTCGCGTTTTGAAATGCGGCTTTTCCGCATCGAATCCGCCGGTGCGGAGCGGGTACATTGGTACAATAAAT
>JAISWP010000190.1 GCA_031271065.1 Synergistaceae bacterium | reverse complement strand
GTCGACGCCACCCTCGGGGGCGGAGGACACACTGAAGCGATACTGGAAAAATTTCCGGAGATCAGAGCCGCGGCGTTCGACAGAGACGAAAACGCGCGCCGTATCGCGAAAGAGAGGCTGGAGGTTTTTTCGGACAGGCTGCGGATAATGCCCTCCAACTTCAGGGAACTGGGGAATTTTGCCGGAGAGCTTACGGAAGAGATGGGGGAAGCCTCCGGGGTCCTTTTCGACCTGGGGGTGTCCAATATGCAGCTCACCGCGCCGGAGCGCGGTTTTTCGTACCAGGAGGACGGACCGCTCGACATGAGGATGGACGTGAGCGAGGACGTTCCGACGGCGGCCGATATCCTGAGGGAATATGACATATCGGGGCTGGCCCGCATATTCCGTGAATATGGCGAGGATCGCCACGCATATCGCATAGCGAGAGCCATAGTCAGGGCGAGAGATGAGGGACAGGCGCCGGAGACCACGGGGGATCTCTCCCGCCTCATAAGGAATTCGCTCCCAGCCCCGGTGCAGAGACGGATGCGCGGACATCCGGCGAGAAGAGTGTTCCAGGCGCTGCGCATCGCGGTCAACGGCGAACTGGAAGCGATCCCGGAGGGGCTGAGAGGAGCTTATGAGATAACTAAAGACGGCGGGGCGATAATTGTCATCTCTTACCATTCGCTCGAGGACAGGATAATAAAGCGGACGTTCAACAGCTGGGCGCAGGAACGGAAGGGGAGTATGAAGGCCAGGCGTCCCGAAGTGCCGGGCGGCGAGGAAATAGATGAAAATCGGAAGTCCAGAAGCGCCAAGCTCAGAGCTTTTATAGTTCATAAAAAGGAAGCAGGAGATATATAGACACAGGAGGTGTCAACTGATATGAAAGCCCCAGCCCCAAGACACGAAAGGCAAAACCGGCAATCGATGTTCTGCGTACTGTTCCTCTTCGGTGTTCTGGTTTCAGCGCTGTCTCTTGGCAGTATCAGGCTTTACGGCCTCTATCTCGAGCAGAGGCTGGCCGACTGCGCGATGAAAACGGAATCTGTGGGGAACGATTACACGCTGCTCGAGGAGTATCACGCGTCTTTACTGTCTCCGTCTCGCATATACAACTATGCCAGGTCGGAGCTCAGCATGGTCACCGCGAGCGAAGTCGAGACGATCAAGCTGATATCGGACTCATACAGAGGAACGGCGTTGGCTGACGCCGGGAACAGTTCCAACGCAGATGCCGGACCTGGTGTTCTGAGCAGGGTATTCGTCGGTACTGCCAATGCCAAAGATTAGATCCAGGATACCAAGGGAGTCCTGGCATTCCCGTATCGCATGGTTTTCATTGTTCTGTCTTTTGCTCGTCCTGGGCGCGCAGACAGTACGCGTGCATATATTTCCTGACGGCAGAATAAAAAGGCAGTCGCAGAAACAGTACTGGGCGCAGGTGCCGATTTCCACTTCCCGGGGGGATATAAGGGACAGAAACGGAGTGCCTCTCGCCATTTCCGTCCCCTCCGTCAGCTTTTTCATAGACCCCATGTATTGGTCGCCTGCCAGCTCTGACGTGCTGGAGCCGTTTTTCGGCAGGGACGCGGCGGAAAAATTCTCAAAGAACATGTCGGGGCGGTTCCATTGGGTGGGTAGAAAAGTCCCGATGGAGGTCGCCTCGCAGGTGATGGATATGAAAATACCGGGTCTTTTCACGCTCAGGGAGAGTCATCGCATGTATCCCCACAGCGAGCTGGCTTCCCACGTGATAGGGTTCTGCGATATAGACGATTACGGGCTCAGCGGAGTCGAGATGCAATGGAACAAGGTGCTGTTCTCGCCCCCCCAGAACAGGTTTTTCGTCAGGGACGCGCGGGGCAGCCTGCTCGACCTCATAGGCAGCAGCGCGGGATCGTTTCAGACGGGCGGGGGGTCGATCAAACTCACGATCGATTCCAAGATACAGCAGGTCGTCGAATGGAAGCTGCGCGAAGGGGCTGAAAGCAGCAATTCGAAATGGGGCGCCGGCATCTGTGTCAATCCGCAGACCGGAGAGATACTCGCTATGGCGAGTTATCCCTGGTTCGATCTGAACGACCGGTCCAGCTTCCAGGATCAGGAAGTTCAGAGAAACAACGTCATAAGCAGGGTCTATGAACCGGGGTCGACTTTCAAGCCGATAATGCTGGGCCTGGCCAAGGAGATGGGGCTGGCGTCAGACAGCGACCATTTTTACTGCAGCGGAAAGGCGGCCATCGCGGACGGAGTCATAAGAGATGTTTCTGCACACGGCGACCTCACTCTGGAGGGACTTTTGATAAAATCCTGCAACACCGGGATGGCCGCCATAGGGAATAAGATGAACCCTCACAAGACCTCGGGAATGCTCCATCAGTTCGGTTTCGGCGTGAAATCGGACGTGGAGATAGCCGGCGAAGAGGACGGGTTGATGAGGGCTCCGGAAGAGTGGCTGGGCATGACCAAACCAAATGTGGCCATAGGGCAGGGCCTGGCTGTGACACCTCTGCAGCTCGCTATGGGAATAGGCGCCATAGCGAACGGGGGGAACCTGTTAAAACCGTATATTATTGACGAGGTAAAAAGCGCGGGGGATGAAATAATCCATCGGGGGACGAAGAGGGTGAGGCGGACGGTCTTGAGCGGACAGACTTCCGCGTGGCTCCGCGAGGCCCTGTATAAGACCGTGGAAACAGGCACCGGCAAGGGCGCCAAGGTCAAGGACATATCACTGGCGGGGAAAACCGGCACGTCCCAGCTGGCAAACCAGGGAGCCTATGTGAAGGGGCAGTACGCGAGTTCCTTCGTCGGCTTCTGGCCGTACAAAAAACCCGAATATCTGCTTCTGATCGTATTGGGAGAACCCAAAGGGAGCAGATATTACGGCGGAGAAATAGCGGCGCCGGTTTTCAAGGCTATAGTGGAGGACATGGCCCAGCTCGCGCTGCTCGCCAGCAGCCCGAGCAGCGGCATGACACGGAATTAGGAGGTGAGGCCGCAATGAAACTGAGCGAACTTTTCGAGGGGCTCAAAAAATACGGGGCCCCCTCGTTGATCCCATGCGGCTGTGATCCTGACGTCACCCATCTCGAATACGACTCCCGTGAAGTGTCTGACTGCGGGGTCCTGTTCGCCTGTGTTCCGGGCGAACATACAGACGGCCACGACTTCGCCGGAACAGCCGCGGCGCGGGGGGCGGCGGCGCTTCTGTGCGAGCGGCCCCTGTCCGCGGAGGTTCCTCAGATCGTCATGAGCGGCGTGCGCGGCGCAATGGGATTCGCATCTTCCCTGCTTTACGGCGTGCCCTCCGGAAAACTGAAAATGGCCGGCCTGACAGGGACGAACGGAAAAACGACGGCCGCGTATATAATCAGGTCGATCCTGCGAGCGTCGGGAGCTGCTGCGGGCATGATGGGAACGGTGGTATACGACGACGGCAGGAACGAATCCCCCGCCGGACACACGACCCCGGAGGGGCCCGATATTCAGCGCCTTCTTGCGAAGATGGCGGCAAACGGCGCGTCGTACTGCGTCATGGAGGCCTCGTCCCACGGCCTCGAACAGGGACGCCTGGACGGCTGCAGGTTCTGCCTGGCCGGTTTCAGCAACCTCACTCCGGAACATCTCGAGTTTCACCGTGATATGGAATGTTATTTCATGGCAAAAAGGAAACTTTTCACCGATTATATGAACGAGGACTGGCGGGGCGCTGCGAACGCGGACGATGATTACGGTAGAAGGCTCCTGGATGAATTCGCCGGCAGGCTCAGTGGTTATTCTCTGACTGATTCGGGAAGAGGCGATTTTTACACGGCCTCCATACTGCGGATGGATATAGACGGAATGTCCCTGGGCATAAAAACTCCCGGCGGCGGGAGTTATACGGTCGATTCGCCCCTGACCGGCAGCCACAACGCTTCGAATATATTGGAGAGCGTCGTTCTCGCCGATTTGCTGATGTTCGACCGGGATACGATACGTCTGGGGATATCGGCCTGTCCGCAGGTGCCGGGCAGGCTTGAGAGATATTCTTTTTCAAACGGCGTGACCGTCTTCGTCGACTTCGCCCACAGCTCGGACGGCATGGAAAAGGCAATAGGGACCCTGCGGGGTCTGATCAAAGGGCGCATTCATGTATTGTGGGGCGCGGGAGGAGACAGGACCCCCGTCAAGCGCCCTGTTGTGGGAGAACTGATGGCCCGTCTAGCGGATCACGTGGTGATATCGACGGATAACCCCAGGAGCGAGTCTCCGGCTGATATAGCGAGAGACGTCGAGGCCGGAGTCCTGCGTTCTGGGTCGAACGTGAGATACGAGACGATACTGGACAGAGGGGAAGCGATAGATTACATCCTCAGTTCCGCCGGCGGCGGAGACGCGGTCCTGATCGCCGGCAAGGGGCCGGAGCGCTGTATCGAATACGGGACGTACAAAGTTCCGTTTGCGGATTCGGACGCCGTCGCCGAATGGGGCAGGTCGCACGGTCTGGAGATATTGCCGTGAAGCCGGGGCGTAAGTTTTTCACTGCAGGCGAAGCGGCGGACACAGCGGGAGGCGTATTATTCTCTCCGCTGGGACCCGACGCTCCGATGACGCAGAATTTCAGCGCCGACAGCAGGAACGTGAAACCTGGAGACGGCTTTATAGCCATCAGGGGCGCGAGAGAGGACGGACACGATTATATCGCCTCCGCCGCGGATTCGGGCGCCTCCTGCGTCATCCTGGAGAGCGGTTACTACGCGGCGCACAGCGAAAGGCTGAAAGGATATAAAACGGCCCTGATCGCCGTCAGAGACCCGCAGGACGCCGCATGCGCGATAGCGCGCGCGTGGCTTTGCGAAGTCTCTCCCAGGGTCATAGGCATAACCGGCAGCGTGGGGAAGACGACGACGCGCGGGTTCATATACGACGCGCTCCGGAAGAAATTCCGGGCGCACGCGGCCATAAAGAGTTACAACACACTGATAGGAGTGTCGATGACGATCATGTCGATGCCCGGCGATACAGAGGCGCTGGTGCTCGAGCTGGGCACGAATCATCCGGGAGAGATCGGATCGCTTGTCAGGCAGTTTCCGGTGACCTACGGGATCATCACCGAGGTGGCGGACGCTCATCTTGAAGGGCTCGGGGACATAAACGGCGTCCTCGCCGCCAAGATGGAGATCGCGGAATCGCCGTCTCTTGAATATTTGTCTTATAATTCCGATAACGACATGCTGTCCGCCGCCGTCGCCTCCATGCCGGAAGGCGAGAAGATGAAAAAAGGCGGCGTAAGGCAGATTGGGGTAGGCTATTCCAATTCCCGGGTCCGTATTTCGGATGTCCGTCAGCGTCTGGACCCTTCGTTCCGTCCGGTCATGTCCTTCACGCTGGCGGCGGATGGAAACAGGCTGAACTGCGAAGTTCCGATATTCGGCAGACAGCATGCGAAAAACATAGCTTTCGCCTGGGCCGCGTCGCGTCAGATGGGAATCGGGGACGAGGATTTTCTTGATGCGGCGTCTCGATTCAGACTTCAGGCGGGAAGGGGTGTTTTCATCCGCGCCGGCGGAGGAAGCCTCATCATCGACGAGACCTACAACTCGAATCCTTCGTCCGTTTCCTGCGCGATAAAAAACGTGCTCGAAATGGAAATCCCGCGGAATTTCAAAAAGGCGGCCATTCTGGGAGGGATGAGAGAACTCGGCGCGGCAGGCGCATGCTGTCACGACGTGGTGCTGAGCAGAGCTTCCCTTTTGGACTGTGTTTATCTCGTCGGTAGAGAGTGGCGGGAGGCGAATCTGAAGGGAGACTTTCTGAAAGGCGTGTGGGACTCGACCGATGATCTTCTCACGGACATCGACGCGTCACACTTCAGTCAGTCGGTCATTCTGATAAAAGGTTCCAGATTTTACGGTCTGGAGAGGGCCATACCTGTTTTAGGCGGTGAATGCAATGGCTCTTAAGATCATGTGCCTCTCGCTCATATTCTTCTCGGCAGCGGTCTATCTCGAAAGCGCGTGGATAGCGCTGATGAGACGCATGAGACTGGGAGAGACGATAAAGGTATACGGGCCCGAAGGGCATATGAGGAAAAAAGGCACTCCTGGCATGGGAGGCATAGCGGTTTTCATGCTCTCGCCCCTGATGGCGGGCTCTATATACCTGTGCGGGCTGTCCGGACGTACTGAGCTCGTATATATATGGTCATACCCTCTGATGGCCGGAGCGGTAGGTTTGAGCGACGACGTTCTGAAATACGTCAGCCGCTCCAGCGAGGGACTCAGAAGCCTCCAAAAGCTGTTTTTACAGACGATAATGACGGGCGTTTGGGTATATTTCGTCTCAGCGGACGGTATTTACATCACCCCTGACATGCCTGTTCCGGTCTGGATCGGCGCGCCGGTCCTGGTATTCCTGGGCGTGGGCGCGCTCAACGCCGTCAATGTGACAGACGGGCTCGACGGACTTGCCGGCGGCGCTGCCGCCATCTCGCTTGCGGCCATGTTCATATGGACGAAAGACGTCCCCGTGCTCGCGTCCGCTTCTTTAGGCCTCGCCGCGGTTCTCGCGTTTCTATGGTACAACTCCAATCCAGCTGCGCTGTTCATGGGAGACGTAGGCTCCCACTTCTGGGGCGGCATGCTCGTGAGCCTCTGCGTGTCCGCCCGTTCTCTGGCCTTCCTGATCCCGGCGGGGTTTATATTCGGCATAGAGCTGATGACTTCAGCTTTACAAATATTCACAATACGTGTTTTGGGAAAAAGGGTATTCAGGATGAGCCCCCTCCACCACCATTTCGAACTGTCGGGATGGAGCGAACCGGCCATCGTCGCCAGGTTTCTTTTGGTTCACATGGCGGGAATGATCGTAATAATGATTTTTATAGAGACGTTTTTGAGGGGAGGAGCGAGAGGTGTCTTATAAGAAGGACATCACGGGTCTGGATGTAACGGTCCTGGGCGCAGGACTGAGCGGCGTTTCCATCGCGCTCCTTGCCCGGAGGCTCGGCGCCCGTGTATTCGTGTCCGACGCCGGGGGGATATCGGACCGGGCGGCCGCGTCTTTAGGTTCCGCCGGGATAGAGTACGAGCAGGGCGGACATACTGAACGCTCTATGGCCGCCGACGTAATCGTAGTGGGGTCCGGCTTTCCTCCGGACGCTCCGGTGATCGGGATGCTGGCGGACAGGGGAGTCGTTCCCGTAGGCGAGCTCGATTTCGTGATGCCGCATATAACATCCAGGGTCATAGGAGTCACCGGAAGCAACGGAAAGACGACCACCACCTCGCTTATCGGGCATTTGATAAGGTCGTGCGGCGTAAAGTGCGCGGCTGCCGGCAATATCGGGAGTCCGATAGCGGACTTTGCCGGCTCGGACTGCGGATATATAGCGCTCGAACTCAGCAGTTTTCAGCTCCACTGGGCAGAGTCGATCGTACTCGCCGGAGCGGCGGTGACCAATCTGGCCCCGGATCATATCGACTGGCACGGCTCTTACGAAAAATACGCGGCCGCTAAGGCGAAGATACTGACCTTCGCCGAGGGCGGTTTTACGATACTGCAGCGCAGGGACGCCGGGGCGTTGCGGGCCTCCGGTACAAATGCGCGTTATCTCGAGTGGGACTCCCGGTCGGACGACTCCATAACTCTAGATCACGGGGAAAGAGCGGCGTTTATGTCCGGCTCGAAACTGTTCGATTTCGACGAGACGAAGCTGATTGGCTCTCACAACATGGAGAACACCGCCATGGCGATGGCCGCCGTGCGTATGCTCGGACTGGACGAAACCGCGGCTAGAGACTCCCTGCCCTCCTACGAGGCGCCCCCTCACAGGTGCAGTCTCGTCCTGTCGAAGGGCGGAGTCCGGTACATAGATGACTCCAAGGGAACTAACATCGCTGCGTCCGTCACCGCCATGTCCTCCATAGAGGGGCCTCATATAGTCATACTCGGAGGCCGGGGCAAGGGTGAAGATTATTCCTCCCTTGCGGGGCCTCTCAAAAAATACGCGAAGCACGCGCTGCTCATAGGGGAGGAGTCTGGGGCGATGGCTTCCATACTGTCCGGCGTCGGATACGGGAGTTTCACAGAGGCGAGGGACATGGAAAACGCGGTGCGCGCCGCCGTCTGTATGGCCCGCCCGGGGGACTCGGTGCTCCTGTCTCCCGCGTGCACCAGCTGGGACGCCTACGCCAATTACAAGGAACGCGGGGATCATTTCGCGTCATTGGTACTCCGATACGCGGGCGGAGAATACGATGTACGGTGAAGTTTCTTTGAAACCGGAGGAACCAGTGGGAAAGACCGATATATGGCTCTGGGTGATACCTCTTTCCCTGAGCGGCCTGGGGATACTCATGGTGATTTCTACCACCAGCAACTTCGCTTATGATGTCTCCGGCACTCCTTTCACCATGGGAGCGAGGCAGCTGCGTTCCCTCGGTCTCGGCTTTACGACAATGCTCGTGACTTTCTGCCTGCCCACCCGCTTCTGGTACAAAACAGCCGGAGCCTTCTGGGTCCTGTCCGTCTTGATGCTGGCGGCTACGCTGGTTCCGGGAGTCGGAAGCGCTGCGGGCGGGGCAAGCCGGTGGATAAGGATAGCAGGTATATCCGTTCAGCCGTCCGAAATCATGATACTGGCTGTGGTGCTCGAATCCGGAAAGGTGTTTGAAAGACACCGGCTGGATCCCTGGAAAAGTTTCCGGCTCGCATGTGTACTGCTTGCGGTCTCGGCCGTTCCCCTGCTGATACAGCCTGACCTCGGATCCACCATATTTCTCATAATGGTCGGTATGGGGATGTTCGTGGAAAGGTTTGGCTGGACGTATCCTATCGCCGCCTGCGTGCTGTGCGCCGCCGCCCTGCTGATCCTGATTCTGGCCGAGCCGTACAGGATGAGGCGCATCAACGCTTACCGGGATCCATACGCGGATCCCCTGGACACCGGTTTTCAGACCATCCAAGGGCTCATAGCGTTCGCGAACGGAGGCGCCTGGGGCGCGGGCCTCGGTCATGGCCTCCAAAAACTGCAATATCTGCCGGCGGCGTACACGGACTTCATCTACGCCGCTATGGGCGAGGAGCTCGGGCTCATAGGGACCCTCGGGGTGATGGCGCTGATGTTCCTGTGGCTCATCAGGTGCCGTTCTCTCTACAACAGGACCCCGGACGGCTACCGGACATCGGTGGTATGGGGGATCACTCTGACTATAATAATACCCTTTTTCATAAATATCGCCGGCGTCACCAACTTGATGCCGCTCACAGGCATCCCCCTTCCCTTCATAAGCTACGGCGGCAGCGCTCTGATCATGGCATGGATGAGGGTCGGTATCCTGCTTCGTCTGCAGAAGGACTCGTCGGGAGGCGAGATGTGATGAAAGGTCGTGGCGGGGAGATATCCAGAGTGGTGCTGGCAGCCGGAGGAACGGGGGGCCATATAATGCCGGCCATAGCGTTCGGCGGCTGGCTGAAAAGGGAATACCCGGACATCGATCTGACGTTCATATCCGGTTCGCGTCCCATCGAGCTCGAAATATACCGGGTATCCGACATAGAACCGCTGGTGGTGAGCGCCTCCGGTTCTCCGATAGGCGCCTCCGGGTTCAAGATGCTCGAGAGGTGGGCCGAACTGTTCCGCAGTTTCTTCGAGGCGCGGCGCTGGCTCAAAAAAATCTCGCCGGATATCTGTATTCTCTTCGGCGGATACGTCTCTTTGCCTGTCATGCTGGCGGGAAAATTGTGCAAAGTCCGGTCGATACTGCACGAACAGAACGCAAGAGCGGGACGGGCCGCCAGAATCGCCTCATTTATGAAAATTCCTGTCGCTTCTGGATGGAAGGAGTGCGAGCCTATAAGGAGAGACAATTACATGGAAGTGGGCGTTCCGATACGGCGTTTTCGAAATATGGACAAAGACGAGGCGCGGCGCCTTCTGGGCATCCCGGCGGAAAACTGCGGGCCGGTGACGGCCGTGATGACCGGTTCACTGGGAAGCGGAAATATGCTGGACATCATCGGGGAGCTCGCGAAGACCGACGGTATGTCCTCCTGGAGGTTTCTGGCCGTCGACTCCTCGGCGGACTCGCCCCGTGCGGAGGGCAATGTGACGCTGCTGCCTCGCATGTGGGACATCACTCCTCTTTATGCCGCGGCGGATATCGTAATGGCGCGGGGAGGGGCATCCACCCTGTCCGAGATCATATCTCTCGGCGTCCCGGCTGTCATCGCTCCCTGGCGGGGCGCGGCGGATGACCATCAGATGAAAAACGCGCGCGCCGCCGCGGACGGAAAGAGAATAGTGATCTGGGATGAACTTGAAGATCCGCTTAATGATTTGGCGGAAAAACTGCTGAAACTCCAGGACCTTTTCGGGGATATAAACGGCAGCACGGAGAAGATGCTGTATAATGCAAACGTGTCCGGCGAGACATTTTGTCGGAAATTGTTGTGTTATGCCATTGCTTCCAGGAAGGGAGAGGTTGAACTTGAGGGCTGAAGCCTTCATAGATATAAAAGGATGTATGAGCATTCATCTCATGGGGATAGGCGGAGCCGGAATGAGCGGGCTCGCGCTCCTGCTCCATTCGATGGGACACACGGTCAGCGGATGCGACACGGATAATTCCTTCTATGTCGAAAAAATCCGCAGAGAGGGTGTCGAGGTATGCTCGGGACATCACAAATCACATCTGGACCACTACAAGCCGTCGCTCATCATACACACGAGCGCCATTCCGCAGGATCACCCCGAGCTCGTAGAAGCCCGCAAGCGCGGCATAACTGTGGCGCGCAGGGCGGAAATACTGAGTTCCATATTCAACGGGCGTCTGGGGGTCGGAGTGGCCGGCACTCACGGGAAGACGACCACATCGTCCATGATCTCTCTCATAGCGGAGCTGGCCGGACTCGATCCCACGGTTGCCATCGGAGGGGAATTGTCCGACATCGGATGCAACGCAAAGCTGGGCAGCGGCAGTTACATGGTGGCTGAACTCGACGAGAGCGACGGATCCTTTGAGCTCTTCTCGCCGGCGGTCACGGTGATCACAAACATCGATTGGGATCATGTCGATCATTATCCGACGTACGACTCGGTCATAGATGCCTTTTCCAGATTCGTATCGGGCCGCAAAAACGGAGCGCCTGCGATAGTGTGCGGGGAGGACGAGGGTGTTCAGCGGATGCTGCAGAGCGGCCCCGATAAAGCGGTCACGTATGGCTGGGGTTCCGGCTGGGATTGGGGCGCCTCCGGACTGGAACATCTCTCCGGCGGCGGGGTCAGATATGATGTGATACGAAACGGACGCGCCGTCGGCGAGGCCAGGCTGAAAGTATCCGGCGAACATAACGCTCTCAATTCACTCGCTGCCTTTGCGGCGGCGGAAGCCATGGGAATCCCCTTCGAGTCGGCGCAGAAGTCGCTGGGTATATTTAAGGGGGCCAAGCGCAGGCTGCAGTTCATAGGAGATGTCGACGACATCCTGATATACGACGATTATGGTCATCATCCCCGCGAGATAGCCGCGACGATAGCGGCTATGGAGGGAGCTTTCAGCCGCAGCCTGCACGTGGTCTTTCAGCCCCACAGGTACACCAGAACACAGGCCCTGTACAGGGATTTCGCCTCGGTCCTGAGGAAAGCCGGCCGGATATACCTCCTGCCGATATATTCCGCTGACGAGGCGCCGATCCCCGGAGTTTCATCTTTCCTCATCACGGACGAGCTTCACTCGCTCGGGCGGTCCGACGCGGCCGTATACGCGGATTTTCAGGAAGCCGCAGAGCAGGTGTGCGGCGCGGTTCGCCCCGGGGACATGGTACTCACGGTGGGAGCCGGGAGCATAGAGTATCTCAGCAGACATATATTAAAACGCCTGAAGGAGAAGCCGCATAGCGATGAAGAGGCCGTCAGCGCCTGACCTCCCGGGCACCTGCGTCCGGTATAACGCGCCGCTTTCCGCTTATACCACCTGGGGTGTGGGCGGAATCGCGGAAACCCTCTTTACTCCGCGCTGCGAGACGGATCTTGCCGCGGCGCTGAGGTGGATACACGGCAGCGGCGGTGTTTTTTATGTGCTTGGCGGCGGTTCCAACGTGCTCATAAGCGACGACGCGCTCGGGACGCCCGTGGTGCTCATGACCGGAATTTCCGGCGCGTCTGCCGAAGAACGCGGGGACTGCGTCATGCTCGAGTGCATGGCCGGAACTCCCCTGCGGGAGGCGCTGTCTCTGTCGGTCAAAAACGGATGGAGCGGGCTGGAGATGGCAGCCGGCATACCGGGAACGGTCGGCGGGGCTGTCGCGGGCAACGCCGGCGGCGCCTGCGGAGCCGTAGGTCAGTCTGTGTACAGAGTGAACGTATTGGAGCCAGACGGTTCGAAAACGGAAGTCTCGGGCGAGGATATGGACTGGGGCTACAGAAAATGCGGATTCCTTCTGGGCGGGCGGAGGGTCGTCCTGTCCGCGGTATTCAGACTGAAGCGCTCGACGGCAGAGGAAGTCTCCGAGGCGGTGAGAAAAGTCATGGAGGGCAGACGCAGTCAGCCGGTATCGTCCCGCACGGCTGGATGCGTCTTTAAGAATCCGTCCGGCGGCAGCGCCGGCCGGATGCTGGAGGCGTCCGGATGCAAGGGCATGTCTGTAGGAGGCGCCCGGGTTTCCGAACTTCACGCCAATTTCATAGAAAACGCCGGGGGCTGCAGCGCGGTGGATATACTCTCGCTTGCCCTTTCATGCAGGAAAAAGGTGGAGGATATGTTCGGGGCAAGGCTCGCGTTCGAGGTGAAAATATTTGGCTTACCGTGCTGAAAAAACGCCTCGGCGGCGCAGGTGGAGACGCTATGTACTCCTTCTCAGTATTTTATGCGGGGCCGTTTACTTTGCGGAGATGAGATACGGTTTTTTCAGGCTCAGAAGCCTGGAGGTAGACAATGGGAATGTCATTCCGGACGGCGTGATATGGCAGGCTATCCCGGCAGGTTCAGGTGCCTTCTGGCCGGCGCTCATGCTCGGCCGGGAATCGTTCGAGAAAAAGATAGAGAACTTCTATCCGGTGTCGGTGACGCTGAAACCGATCGGGTGGGGCAGATACAAGGTGGAATTGGCGCCGCGGGAGGTTTTTCTGTCTGTATCGTGGAATTCTCAGCTGTGGTGGCTGTCGGCGGACGGATACATGTGGCGGGCGGATCTGCCCTCCATGCTGTCCGTAAACGGAATGAGCCGTCCGAATCGCCCGATGCTCTCGTGGGACGCCAAACTCCCTCTGCCGATAGATTCGGAAAAATTTATGGGGGATATATATCCGTCGAGTCTGCCGATAACAAAAATAAAAAGGTGGTACGACACGATAGACCGGATAAGCTGGAGGGACGACGTTTACTGCCTCATGGCGAAAAAGATCGAGGGGCGTCAGGTGGTCCAGGTGCTTTTGGGAACAGAGAAGAGCATCACGGGGGAATTGATTCTCAAGGATGACGCTTCCGACTGGCTATCGCTGGCGGCTGCGCTGAAAAACATATATCCCGCGTCGTCCGGAAGGGTGCCGCCGGGGCTGGTCATAAACGCTACATATACAGATATGAAATTTACAGTTTCTGACAGGAGACATATGTGACAGATATATAGAACATATTTATTTTTCAGCGATGGGAGGGCCCCGCATTGTTTAGAAAATCTTCAAGCTCGTCCGGTTACAGGGACCCGGAGATATTGGTGGGGTTAGATCTTGGTACCAGCAAAATAAGCGTGGTGGTGGCGGAAAGAGAGGGACCGAGCGGGGAAGCCCAGATAATAGGCATTGGACAGGCGCCGTCAAATGGCATAAGAAAAGGCCTGATAGTCAATATCGACCAGACCGTCAAATCCCTGAGGCACGCAATTGACGACGCGGAAAACATGGTGGGGCTGAATCTGACTGAAGCCACTGTCGCTTTCAGCGGAGGAGACGTTCAGAGCCTTAAGACCAAGGGGATGATCGCCTTGGGCAGGGCGCCGCGGACTGTGATGCAGTTCGATATCGAGCGGGTGATAGAGTCCGCTCAGGCCAACATATCGGTGCCCAGCGGGAAGATGATACTTCATACGATACCGGTGGAGTATTCGCTCGACGGAAACAGCGGCATCGACGACCCTCTTGGGATGAACGCCACCAGGCTTGATATAGAGCTTGAATCGGTGATAGTTCCAGTAGCTATGGTCCAGAATGTGCGCAACTGCGTCGAGAAAGCTGGTCTCGAGGTGAGCGGCCTCGTCATAAAACCTCTGGCTTCGGCCCTTGGCGCTCTCACTCACGATGAGAGCCTGGCGGGGACCGCCGTGGTGGATATAGGAGGCGGAACCTGCGGAGTGGCGGTATTCGTGGAAGGCAGGCCCAAACACCTGGCGGTCATATCGGTGGGAGGCGACCACGTGACTAACGACGTCGCCACTCTGCTCAAAATACCTATAAACAGGGCCGAGGAGATAAAAAAAGAAGTGAACCTCTTTTGGGACCCGCAGAACGGAGGGCCGGAGGATTTCAATTTCGAACATATGGGGCGCAATTATTCGTACTCCATGTCCGAACTCACGGATATCGTTCAGTGCAGGATAGAGGAGTTATTCTCGATGCTGATAAAGGCCGAGATAGCGGCGTCGGGCGCCTCGATGCTTCCGGGCGGCCTCGTCATAACCGGAGGAGGTTCCAAGAGTGCGGGGCTCGATCACTATCTCGCCCGGGTCATGAACATGCCGGTCCGGGTGTCGCTGCCGCTGGACTCCGGCAGGATGCCTCCGGCAAGAAACGGATCCGAGTACACCTGCGCGGCCGGGATAATCCGTTATGTACTGGAGCAGGAGAGGAATCCGTACCGCTTCATAGGGAATTCCTTCGACGCGAATCCAATTATGTCTTCCTCGGCGGAACAGGGCTGGGAGAAAGGCGCCGGCTCTCCGAAGAGCGGTCATGTATCCTTTTGGCAGTCGATAATGAATCTGTTCAAGGAACTGTTCTGATAAGAACGGCTTGAGGACGTTCAAGGTTAGGAGGAAAAAGAATGCCTGAAATATTCCAGCTCGACACGCCGGGCCGCTCGAATCACGAAGTCATCAAGGTAGTGGGAGTGGG
Organism: Synergistaceae bacterium; assembly: GCA_031271065.1. Lineage (GTDB taxonomy): Bacteria > Synergistota > Synergistia > Synergistales > Synergistaceae > JAIRKI01. The sequence continues at coordinate 5,974 of JAISWP010000190.1, read as the reverse complement.
AGGCGGCGGCAACAACGCTCTGAATCATATAATCCGCGGGCATGTGGGAGGCGTCGATTACATAGCCGCGAACACCGATCACGCTCATCTCGAGCTGATAGACGCCCCTATCAAGATAATGCTGGGAAAGGAACTGACCAGGGGACTCGGAGCGGGGGCTGACCCGGTCGTCGGGGAAAAAGCGGCGATCGAGTCCCGGGACGAGATAAGGGCGGCCCTGGACGGCGCGGACATGATCTTTCTCGCGGCAGGAATGGGCGGGGGAACCGGAACCGGAGCGTCTCCTGTCATTGCCGGCATCGCCCGCGAGACGGGGGCCCTCGTGGTCGCGGTGGTAACCAGGCCGTTTTCCTTCGAGGGACGCCGGAGACTTGCCCACACGGCGGAGGGGATAGCCAAGCTCAAAGAACAGGTCGACGCTCTCATCGTCATACCGAACGACAGGCTGCTGGAGATTTCCGACAAGAGGACGTCGCTGAGCAAGGCCTTTGAGCTGGCGGATAATGTACTGCACCAAGCGGTCCAGGGGGTCACGGATCTCATACTCCGCCCCGGACTCGTGAACGTGGATTTTATGGACATCCGTACTATCATGAGCAGCGCAGGCTCGGCGATAATGGGCATAGGAGAGGGATACGGCGAAAACAGGGTCGCCACCGCGGCTCACAACGCTATCAACAGCCCGCTGATGGAAGTCCCCATGATAGGCGCGAAAAGAGTGCTTTTCAACGTAACCGGCGGAGCGAAGATAGGCCTGCACGAGGTGGAAGAAGCTGCCAGGATAATCAACAACGCTTCTGACAAGGACGTAAACCTCATCTGGGGTCAGGTGTTCGATCCCGACATGGAGGATATGGTCAGGATTACGATCATAGCCACGGAATTTGACGAAACGGCAATAGCCGGTCATAACCGGGCACAGGCCCTTCATGCGCCGGGCGCCGCCGAGCAGTCTCAGGCGGCCCGGCCCCTGACTAAACCTGCGCGTGTGGCTATGGCTGACACAGCTGTCGGCAAGGAGAGCGCCGCCCCTTCCCAGACCGTCTCTCAGGCGGCAATTCCATCTCCCGTTCCTCTGAAACAGCGTCCCGAGATGGGAGAGACAGAGGTCCGGCTTTCCCTGTCCGATGATGAGAATCTGTTTATGAATCAGGGATTGCCCCAGGATCAGCTGGATATACCGGCGTACGTCAGGAAGAGGAAAATACAGTGACGCGGCGCGGCGCCGCGCGCGTCTTTGGATTTACGGGGAAATAGTTGGCGATCTCGGTCGACTGGGCCAGCTGGTCCGAATACAGGGAACTGGAACGTCAGACGGTGAAATTGCCGGCGGGAGGGGATATGCCCTGCGCGATCTTCTTTCCGGCGGATTATTCGGTAGGAATGGCGAACCTTGGCTTGCATTACATATACAGGGCGCTCAGGGAAAACGGCGCGGCTTCGGAGAGGTTTTTCCTCTCGCCGATCCCCTACAGGTCAGTGGAACGGGACACGCTGCTCGAGAGGTTTCCGCTGATACTGGGAAGCATATCCTACGAATCGGATATCCTGGGTTTCGCGGGGTGGCTCAGACATGGCGGTGTAGAGCCGTCGAGGAGGCGCAGGGAAAGCGGGAGCGTCACTCAGGCGCCGCTGATCGGGGCGGGCGGGGCTGTCACCTACATCAACCCGATCTCGCTTTCCGGAGTCTGTGACTTCGTAGTCCTGGGAGACGGGGTCGGAACGGCCGCGGATCTGGTGAGGATACTGAGGCGGGGATCGGACCGGGCCGGGACGCTTTCGGCCCTGGCCGAACACGGGGCGGTCTATGTTCCGTCCATCCACGGGAGCGGCAGGCATTCCCTCCTGCCGGCCAAAAGGGACGTCTCATCGGACTACGGACGCGGAGTATGGACTACCCCGCGGACGGTATTCGGGGACGCGCTGCTTCTCGAACTCCAGAGGGGCTGCGTCAGGGGATGCGGGTTCTGCACCCTTCCGTCCTGTTTCGCACCGGTAAGGGTCCGGAGCCTTTGCCGCGTAAAGCGCGACTTTGAGGAGGCAATGAAGGCGTCGGAATTTTCGCGGGTGGGTTTTGTGACACCGGAGGCCGGCGACTACAAAAATCTGGAGGAGCTGCTGGATTTCGTTTCATCTTGCGGCAAGGGGGTGTCTTTCGCATCGCTCCGGGCGGACAGCATAACGGAGAAGATGATGAAAGCTCTTGTCGGCGGAGGCAGACACAGCGTGACAATAGCGCCGGAGACAGGGAGCGAGGAACTTCGCAGAAAAACCGGCAAGGGTTTTCCGAACAGTTTGGTGATAGACGTGCTGAAGATGGCGTCGGACATGGGAGCGAGGAAAGCTAAGCTGTATTTCATGTTCGGTCTGCCGCAGGAAACTGACGAACAGCTGGCGGAAATATCGGAACTGTGCGTAAGAGCGCGCAGCGAGACAGGACTTCAGATAACGGCCGCGGCTTCTCCGTTTGTACCCAAACCGGGTACGTCGTGGGCAAAGGAGGAATTTGCAGGAGAAAAAAATCTGAAAAGAAAGCATACGCTCATTTCGAGGTCGTTCGGCGGATATTCCGGCGTGAGGCTTCAGCCGGCCAGTATAAAAGAGGCGTGTATAGAATACGCGGTTTCGTGGGCCGGGGCGCATGTGTCGGAGTTTATAGCCGAAGAGACGCTGACAGGGGCTTCATACAAAAAGCTGGTCTGCATGACGGACAGGTCCAGCACGGGACATGAACTGGACATGCTGGGTCTGAGACAGGCCGGCACAGCAGGAAAGGGGGCGCCATAATGGCGGCTACAACAAGAAGGGCCAGAAATTACAAGGAAAGAAGTTCAGGGTTCACATTTGGTCATTTCGCACTTCCAATAGCGGCGATAGCAGCGCTCGGATTGCTTTTCATCGGCGTAAAACTGTTCTTCCTGACCCCTCCCGAGAGGGTTGGCAGGGAGACTGCCCGCATCACTCCTCCCATAGAGCAGGAGACGCAGAAAACGGCTGAGGTCCCCGACTTCGAGCTTGTTCCCCCGGCGGTGACGGACAATCCGTTCGCCAATGCGGAACCGGAGAGGCTGGAGACGACGGATGTATCCATAGTCCTCGCGGGTCCTCTCACCCAGACCGGAACTCCGGTGAGGTCCGCGCAGACTTCCGCCTCCGCAGGCGGCGCGCGGAACACGCAGGTATCGACCAGACCGGCCAGGACGTCCGCTCCTCCCGCACAGGTACCGTCAAACCCCAACGCAAAATGGGGCGTTCAGATAGGGGCTTTCGTAAACGCCGACAGCGCTTCCAATCTCATGTCCGAGATAAAACGCCAGGGATATTCCGCTTCGATAAGCAAGGTGGATTCCTCGGGCAAAACGTTCCACCGCGTCAGGGTGGGAGCGGGAAACACCAGAGAGTCAGCCGACAAATTGGCCTCGGAGCTGGAGAAAAGAGGATATCCTGTGGCTGTAGTGCAGATGCTGTAACAGGTGCGCTGAATGTTTCCTGCCGCGATGTTTTTTTCGAAGAGCGTCGTCATGGTTCCAATGCTGGCGTCTTTTCTGCGGGCGCCAGTTTTTTGTGCGCCCCGGAGCCGGGCCCGAAACGCGCCCTTATGAAAATAAAAGACGCAGCGGGAAGACATATAGATTACGCGAGGATATCGGTCACGGACAGATGCAACTATCGATGCCTGTACTGCATGCCCGAGAGCGGAGTCGAGTCCATGCCCCATTCCGGTGTACTGCGTTATGAGGAGATAATATGGCTCGCGGGGGTGCTGGTGTCGATGGGCATAAGGCACATCCGTTTCACCGGAGGGGAACCTCTGGTGCGAAAAGGGATGCCGGAATTTCTGGTGAGTTTCAGGCGCGAATTTCCGGACTTGGAGATATCTCTTACGACGAACGCCTCTTTATTGGAGGAGGCCGCGCCGTCCATCGCGCTTGCCGGGCTGTCTGGCCTCAATATCAGTCTCGATACGCTGGACGCCGTAAAATTTTCCTCAATTACCAGGAGGGGGGACATATCATCGGTGCTGTCCGGGATATCCGCTGTCCTTGGATGCAAGATAGGGCGTATCAAGACTAACACTGTCGTAATGAGAGGCTTCAACGACGACGAACTGCCGGCTCTCCTGAATTTCGCCTGGGAGAGGGGGATTATTCCCAGAATGATAGAATTCATGCCTCTGTCTGAAAACCTGTGGGGCCGTGACAAATTCATGCCCTCGCGGGAGATGCTGGAAAAAACGTCCCGCCTGGGGGACTGGGAACCTGTGCTGTCTGCGCCGGATCCTTCGCACGGTCCGGCAAGGTATTGGCGGGACGTCCGTACCGGAAGGATATTCGGGGTGATAGAAGCGGTGTCGAATCATTTCTGCTCCGCCTGCAACCGGCTCAGGATAACCGCGTCGGGGAGGATGAGGGCGTGCCTTTTTAACAAAGAGGAGATATCTCTGATTGGCATGATAAGGGAGCGCGACCGCGAGGCCGTAGTCAGCGCCGTCACCTCCGGAATAAATCTGAAACCCGGACGGTGGAGGGACTTGAACGGCGGGTCCGGAGACATGTCCGTCATAGGGGGATAGGAGTATAATAATGGCAGGGTATTCGCACTTCGATGATTTCGGAAGGCCTCTCATGGTTGATGTGAGCGGTAAAAAACATACCCGCCGGAAAGCGGCGGCCGAGTGTTTCGTCAAACTTCCTGAAAAGGTCTGCGATGCGCTCAAAAACCGAGGGGTGTCAAAAGGAGACCCCATGAGAGTCGCGGAATTGAGCGGGATAATGGGAGCCAAAAAGACATCCGACCTCATCCCGCTTTGTCACTCCGTATCCCTGGACAGTGTCAGAGTCGTCTGCGAGTTCCGGGAGCACGAGCGCACGCTGCGCATAGAATGTGAAGCGTCGGCGGATGACGCCACAGGAGTGGAGATGGAGGCGCTTACCGGGGTGTCAGTTGCAGCACTCGCTTTTTACGATATGTGCAAGGCCTTGGATAAAGGGATGGTGATCACCGGCGTGCGGCTTCTCGAAAAGTCCGGGGGGCGCAGCGGCGTTTGGCGGGTTTTGAAGAGTGATCTCGGAACGGACGTGGAACATGATCGGGGAGATCGTATGTGATGCGGCTTAATAAAATTTTAGGACTTCATAATGTGTCGTCGGACGAATGGCATAAACTGATATATGTGCACAAAAATTCGGAGGGAGTATCCTGCGTGAACGGGGAACCGTGCGGGTTGTCGTTCCGGCGGGCGGGTGCCGCCGGAGGGACCGGCTGCGCCATAGTGCTCCCCCCCGGTATGAGCCTCCCGCACGGTTTTTTCGCGGTCAATTCGGGGGAGACGATGCTGCGGAGCGATGAAAATTCCGGTGTGTCGGTCATCTGCCCCGGTTTTATCGGAGTCTCCTCTCCTCTGGAGCCGAGGCGTCCCATAAGGGCGGGAGTGCTGACTGTCAGCGACAAGGGTTCCCGAGGGGAACGCGTGGATACGGCGGGTCCCGCTTTGGCGGACCTCGTAACGGCGATAGGCTCCGATGTGCTCATGACCGGCGTTGTGCCGGACGACAGAGGGACCATAGCCGAAACGCTCGCTGACTGGACTGATTCGGCCGGACTCGAACTGATTTTGACGGCGGGCGGCACCGGACTCTCCGTGCGGGATGTGACCCCGGAGGCTCTGATGGATATTCAGGACAGGACAGCGCCCGGTTTCGGGGAGATTATGCGTTCTCACTCCATGTCCTTCACATCCCGAGGGTTTCTCTCCCGGGGATTGGCGGTGACGAGGAAAAGCACGCTCATAATAGCTTTCCCCGGCAGCGAGCGGGCAGTGCGGCAGTGCTTCGAAGCGATATCTCCGGCCTTGCGGCACGGGGTCGAAATTTTAAGCGGATGGGACGCTGAATGTGGGGGGCATTGAGATGAGTGGAGCTCCGAAATGTATAATAATCGCCGGGATGTCCGGGGCCGGCAAGAGCACAGCGCT